>JBOHEL010000196.1:0-8561 GCA_050700995.1 Sciscionella sp.
ATAGTGGTCATACAAAGACAAGCGAACGCGCGGTGTGGTGCGTCACGATCGGCCACCCGGGGCATGCCCTCCCCGGGCCACTGGCACCGTGCGATCACTGCGTGGCGCAGTCCGGTGGCGTCACGATCGGAGCGAGATGAGCCAGGCACAGCGACGGTTCGACGAACGCCTCCAACGTCGCGGCGGTCAGCGGGGCGTGCACTTCGTCGAGCGCGCCCCGCATCAGGCCAAGATGTAGCGAGCACACCACATCGCGGTGATGCTCGGCGATCTCCCGGAACGGACATTGCCGCAACGCGACCACCGGCTCGACGGCATCGGTGGCGGGCTCAGGTGCGAAGCCCGCGTCCGCGAGCACGGCGGACATGCGACGCAACGCGTCGGCGGCGTCGACCCGCTCTGACGGAGCTGGGCGTTCGACAAGGTAGCGCCCCCACGCCGCGCCCGTCTCGATCGCAGCCTGCGCGGGGACGGACACGGCGCCGGCGACGACGCTGGTCAGCATCTCAGCCAACAGCCGGTAGCTGCGCCGCCCCCTCTCTCGCTCCGCTACCTCGGCGCTATACACCGTGCGCGGGCGGCCGGGGCGCCCGCCTGCCTCCGTGTCCCGTCGGGCGAGGCCGCTCGCCGCCAGCCCGTCGAGGTGGAAGCGGGCGGTATTGGGATGCAGGTTTGTGGCTGTGGCGATCTCGGCCACTGACATCGGCTCGTCGGCGGCGCGCAGCAAGTCCAGCACCCGAGACCGGCTCCGTCCGAGCGCCGGCGTCGATGCCGGATCGGTCAACATCCGCTGGCTCACGCCCCTAGTTTAACTGAGTGTCGTTGTAGAAACAGGCGCAACGCCACAGCTTACGCATGGCGAGGACCGCGACCGCGCGCTGAGCACCATCCGTGTCGTGGTCACTGCCGAGCGTCCCCATCCTGGCGGGGAAGGGAGGCGATGAGCGGGGTGCCCACGCCGAGGTCGCCCATCTTGGCCGCACCGCCTGGGCTGCCGAGCAGCCGTCGAGCCCAGGCAAGCGAACGCTCCCCACGTGGATGCAGTCAACCGGGCACTCGTGCACGCGCGGCTCGGCGATCACGTATGTCATCCTCGCCGTCCACTCATCACCTCAGGTCAATTTAATTATGATTCCACTAGTGCAAATGAGCGCGATCTGGGACACCGGAGTGGCTCACATCCCATCGAGACGGGCCCTCTGTGATCTGGCAACGGCGGGAGCGCGTGCCGCGTCAGTGGTCCTTCGCCGGCGGGAAGCCCGTTACCGTTGGCTGATGCGACGAGGTGGCGCACACGCACGGTGGCTGGCGGCGCGGCAAGCGGTCGCCACCCTCAACCCCGGATACTTCGCGTTCGTGATGGCCACAGGGATCCTGTCGGTGGGGATGCTCAACCATCATCTGGCCCTGCTGTCCCTGGCCTTACTGATCGTGGCAGTAGTCGCGCACGGGGTGCTGATCGCCCTGACGGTGTGGCGTGCGGTGGCATTTCCAGACGCGTTGCGCGCCGACTTCACGGATCCGCGCAGAGGCTTCGGATTCTTCACCTTCGTAGCCGCCACCGATGTGCTCGGCAACCGGTTCGCGCTTGGCGGGCATCAATGGATCGCGCTAGCGCTGCTGATCGTCGGCTGGGTCTGCTGGCTGGTCCTTGGTTACGTCGTACCGTGGACGGCAGTGCTCGGTCGCGCCGAGCGGCCTGTGGTGGCCGCGGCGAACGGCACCTGGTTCATCTGGGTGGTCGCCAGCCAGTCGGTGGCTGTGCTCGCCGCCGCGTTGGAGCCCATGCTACATCCGTTGCGGGACGCACTCGCACTGCTTGCGGTGTTCTCCTGGGCGCTTGGCGGGTTCCTCTACGCCGCCGCCGGGATCTTCGTCGCGGCGCGGATGCTGCTGTACCCGTTGCGGCCAAGTGACCTGACCCCGCCGTACTGGGTGGCGATGGGCGCCACCGCGATCACCACGTTGGCGGCGGCCAGGATCGTGGCAATGACGGAAGCACCGACGGTCAGCGCCACGCGTGGTCTGGTGGCGGGCACCGCCTTGGTGTTCTGGGTGTTCGGGACCTGGTTGATCCCCGTACTGGTGGCCGCGGGTTGGTGGCGACATGTCACCCATCGGGTCCCGCTGCGCTATGAAGCCACCCTGTGGAGCGTGATCTTCCCCCTGGGGATGTACGGCGTCGCGGGACACTATCTCGGAGAGGCGGACCGCCTCCCGATCGTGCGCGCGATCGGGGAAAGCGAGACCTGGGTGGCGCTGGCCGCATGGGGCCTCACCCTCGCAGCCATGATCGTGCATCTCGCACGGGGGCCACTGGTGCGCGGCGCCCTGCGGGACGTGCTTGACTCGCCTCGCTGACCGATCGTCTTGCGGGCGGAACATACTGTGCCGGTAGATACTAATCCGATCAAAAGTAGGTCAACACCGCTGGTAGAGCCATGATCGGCGTCGACTTACTTTTGATCTCCTTAGTAATCACACCGTGGGATGCCAGAGTGAACACCAGGCACCACGTGTGGAGCTACCTTCTCGCAGATCACGGGATTGGCCACGAAATACGGGTCGCGGTCGCGACCACGACGGCAACGCTGGAAAGAAAGGGAAGAATCTCCCAATTGGCTGGTAGCTGAATGGGGTCGTGAGTAGTCGATCTCACGGGCAGGGCAAACTACCGGCATGACTGAGCGAACCATTCCGATGAGACCACTATCGAGACTGGCACTGCGGGTCCCAGAGATCACCGCCTATTTCTGGATCATCAAGGCACTCTCGACCGCGATGGGCGAGTCTGCCTCGGACTACCTCGTTCACGCGATGAACCCCGTGCTCGCCGTTGGCCTGGGATTCGTCGGTTTTGTCGTGGCCCTGGTTCTGCAATTTTCGATGCGACACTACCTGGCATGGACCTATTGGTTGGCCGTTGCCATGGTCGGGGTATTCGGCACAATGGCAGCCGATGTGCTGCATGTCGGATTCGGCGTTCCGTACTTCGCATCGACCGTGCTCTATCTGGTTGCGCTCGCGGCCGTCTTCATCACCTGGCAGACGAGGGAGGGGACACTCTCGATCCACAGCATCAGCACGGCTCGACGAGAGGCCTTGTACTGGGCGGCCGTCGTGGCCACGTTCGCGCTCGGCACGGCTGCCGGTGACCTGACCGCTGTGACTCTCCACCTGGGGTACCTCGGCTCAGGTGTCCTTTTCGCGGCAGTGATCGCCGTACCCGTCATCGGCTACCGGTGGTTCGGCTGGAACCCGATTCTGGCGTTCTGGTTCGCTTACGTCGTGACCCGGCCGCTCGGCGCGTCGTTCGCCGACTGGTTCGGCAAACCGGCAGGCGTAGGCGGCCTCGGGCTGGGCGACGGTCCGGTGACCCTCGTCCTGACGATCGCCATCGCCTGCCTGGTCGCGTACCTGGCCATCACCCGCAAGGACGTACAGCGGCAGGAAACCGGTCACACAGCGGTATAGGTGCCTACCGCACGCGGACGGTACCGGCGAGCGGAGTCACTGGCACTCCATGGCGCCGACCGTGGTGAGAGTACTTTTGTCAAACATCATTAGTGTTACAGTTTAGAAGTGGCCATGGACGAGATCCCTGGTTTGCAGGCGGTATCCCGGTTGAGCAGCCTCGACGACCCGCTCCGGCGTCGGCTGTACGCGTACGTCGCGGCGGCCGACGAACCCGTCTCCCGCGAGCGCGCGGCCGCCGCAGCGGGGATCGGGCGGACGCTGGCGGCCTATCACCTGGACAAGTTGGCCGACGCCGCATTGCTGACCGTCACCTACGCCCGTCCGGCGGGCAGGGGCGGGCCCGGCGCCGGACGCCCCGCGAAGCTGTACGCGCCTGCCGAGCGGGAGTTGACGGCCAGTGTGCCGCCACGCGATTACGAACTGCTTGCCAGGTTGCTGGTCTCCTCGGTGCGAGATGACACCAGCGGCGTGGCGCGGTCGGCAGTGAACGAGGCGGCATTCGACGCGGGCCGCAACGCGGGTAGCCACCCGGGCGGGGACCTCATCGCTTCGCTGCGCAGGTGCGGTTATCAGCCACGGCAGGCCGACGGCGACATCGAACTGCGCAACTGCCCGTTTCACGCGGTGGCTCAGCAACACCAAGATCTGGTGTGCGGCCTGAACCTCCACCTTGTGAAGGGCGTGATCGCCGGCAGCGGGCACACGCGGGCACACGCCGTGCTGGACCCACGACCAGGCAAGTGCTGTGTAGTCGTGCACGACCAGGCAGCGGCCCACCCGGCTGGTCGACGCCGTCCGCGCGAGCGTGCCACGCGGAAGCCACAGCGGAAGGCAGACACCGATGAGTGACGCGCAGGCGCGACTCTCCCAAGCCGGCGTGCCCGTCCGGCGCTACCACCCACGGAACCACCAGAGGGACGGGGCAGACCATGGCAACATCAGAACGCTTCGTGATAGTCGGAGCCGGCCTTGCCGGCGCCAAGACGGCCGAGATGTTACGCGAGAAGGGATTCGACGGGAGCATCCTGCTACTCGGCGACGAGCCCGACGCGCCATACGATCGGCCGCCGCTGTCCAAGGGCTACCTGCAGGGCAAGCTGGATCGCGACGCGATCTTCATTCACGAGCCAGGCTGGTATGCCGCCAACGGCATTGAGCTACGTCGCTCGACCACGGCGACCCGCATCGATCCCCAGCGGCATACGGTGCGGCTGGCCGATGGTGAGGAACTGGGCTACGACAAGCTGGCACTGGCCACCGGCGCCTGCCCGCGCCACCTCCCGATCTCAGGTGAATCCCTGGCAGGTGTGCGCTACCTGCGGCAGATCGGTGACAGCGAACGCCTGCGCGCCGTGTTCGCGACCGCCTCCCGCGTCGTGATCATCGGTGCGGGCTGGATCGGACTTGAGATCGCGGCCGCCGCCCGCACCGCAGGCGTCGCGGTCACCGTGCTGGAGGCCGCTGCGCTGCCACTGCTGCGGATCCTCGGCCCGCAGGTCGCACCGGTGTTCGCCGCACTGCACCGCGATCATGGCGTGGACCTGCGCCTCGGCATCGAGGTGGCGGAGATCATCGGCGACGGCCACGCCGCCACCGGCGTGCGGTTGGCCGACGGTACGCAGGTGAACGCCGACGCGGTCCTCATCGGCGTCGGCGCGATCCCCAATACTGGGCTCGCCGAGCAGGCAGGACTCGCCGTCGCCGACGGCATCGTTGTGGACCCGACGCTGCGCACCAGTGACCGCGACATCTACGCCGCCGGTGATGTCGCCCGCGCCTACCACCCGCTGCTGCGAACCCAGATCCGTGTCGAGCACTGGGCCAATGCTCTCAACCAGCCGGAAACCGCGGCGGCAGCGATGCTCGGGGACTGCGCGAGCTTCGAGTCGCTGCCGTTCTTCTATACCGACCAGTACGAACTCGGCATGGAATACTCCGGCTACATCGAGCCCGGCGGTTACGACGAGGTCGTCATCCGCGGCGACCGTGACGCCCGCGAATTCATCGCGTTCTGGCTACGCGGGCACCGCGTGATGGCAGGCATGAACGTCAACATCTGGGACGTCAACGACAACATCCAACGGCTCATCCGCTCCTGCGCGGCGGTTGACGCCGCCCGGCTGGCCGATCCGGACGTGCCCCTCAAGGCGATGCTGGCGGCATAAGGCGTACGGGCACCACGTGCCTTCACTACCGGCGATCTCGAATGAGCAGATCTCCTCCAGTTCCCTTTCTACACCGTCGCGGTGCTCATACCGTGCCGATCCGCCTCTTCTCACCGAGCCCCCAGCGTTCTGGGACTCGATTGTGCGGACAAGCGGACGTAATGGGACAGTTGTCATCATGATGCAGCTGTCGCTGGACATCGACCGCAGCAGCCCGGTACCGCTGTACTTCCAGCTCGCACAGCAGCTTGAGCAGCAGATCGAGGCAGGCGAGCTGCCACCAGGCACCCGGCTAGGAAACGAGATCCAGCTCGCAGGGGAACTCGGCCTCTCCCGACTCACGCTCCGGCGCGCCATCGGCAACCTGGTCGACAAGGGGATGCTGGTCCGCAAGCGCGGCGTCGGCACCCAGGTGGTGCACAACCAGGTCAAGCGGCCGGTGGAGCTGACCAGCCTCTACGACGACCTCGCGCAGAGCGGGCAGCAGCCGGCCACCACGGTGCTGACCCACGAGTTGGTGGCCGCACCCGACGAGGTCGCGGCCGCGCTCGGCGCCGAGACGGACGCCGAGGTACTACACCTGGAGCGGCTGCGGCTCTCCGCGGGGCAACCGCTCGCTCTGCTGCGCAACTGGCTGCCGGCCGACCTCACCGGCATCACCGTGGAAGCACTCGAATCGCGCGGACTGTACTCACTGCTGCGTGCCGCTGGCGTGCACATCAGGGTGGCACGACAGCGGATCGGTGCACGCAGGGCCACCACGAGGGAGTCCTCGCTGATGGCCGACAGGCGGGGGTCGGCCGTGCTCACCATGCAGCGCACCGCCTACGACGATTCCGGCGCCGCCGTGGAGTTCGCGCAACATGTCTACCGTGCCGACCGCTACTCATTCGAGAGCACCCTCGTCGAGCGCCAGTAACCCGCGATCCTCACCGCTGCTCTCCTCGCGAGTAGAACGCGGGCTTCTCGGTCAGGCGCACCGGCTCGATCCGCCCGGAGTGCAAAGCCTTCACGGTGGCGTCGCTGGTCACCGCTACCGCGTAGCCGTCCCACGCCGATGGCCCCGTGATCCGCCCGGCCGCCACCGACGCCACCCACTCGGCGAATTCGGCGTCGAAGGCTGCCGCGAAGCGTTCCGGCCAGCCCTGTAGTACCTCCGTGGTGACCCGTGCGCCCTGCCGCACGCCGACCGCCGCGGGATCCGGCAGGCGCACCGTGCCGGACTCGGCGACCGTCTCGCACTGGATGTCGTAGCCGTACTGGCAGTTGACGAAAACTTCGAGATCCACCCGTACCCCTGACGCCGTCTCGAACAGCATGAGCTGCGGGTCGGTGAGGTGCGCGAACTTCTTTGTGGTGGACCGCGGTTTCACCACCTGGGTGGATATAATCTCGTCGGAGAGCAGCCAGCGCACCACGTCCAACTCGTGCACCGCGGTGTCTTGGGTGGCCATCTCCGAGTGGTAGGACTCCGGCACCGCAGGGTTGCGATGCGCGCAGTGCATCAGCAGCGGCACACCGAGCTCGCCGGAGTCGAGCAACGCCTTCATCTGGCGGTAGCCAGGGTCGTACCGGCGCATGAAGCCGACCTGTACGAGCCGGCGGCCCGCCGCGACCTCCGCGTCCACGATGCGCCTGCAGGCCTCCTCTGTGGTGGCAAGCGGCTTCTCGCAGAACACCGGTTTCCCCGCCGCGATCGCGGCGAGCACGTACTGCGCGTGAGTCGGACCCCACGACGTGACGATCAGCGCGTCCACCTTGGGGTCGGCGATCACGTCCTCTCCGCTGCCAAGCGCCCGCGCGCCCGCCGCATGCGCCACCCGCTTCGCGCGTTCGCTGTCCACGTCCGCGACGGCGACCACACGGGTGCCCGGTACGCGGTCCGCCAACCTGCGGATGTGTGTCTGGCCGATCATCCCGGCACCGATCACGCCGACGTTCACCGTCATGGGTTCTCCTCAGGTCTGTGTCATCGGCTCCGGTCCGCTGGCACCGTCAGGCCACAGCCGTTGAGGTACTCCCGCGTTGACCTGGCGATCGGCAGTGGCACATCGGGGGCGCAGGGGTAGAGGTCCTGCTCGACGATCACGAACAACGGTGCGTCCCCAGCCGCGAGCTCCGCTACCACCTCCGCCGGGTCCGGCACACCGGCGGGCGGCGCAACGCACACCCCGCGCTTGACCGCTTCGCCGAAGGACAACCGCTGCGTGGCGACCTGCGCCAGCACAACAGGATCCATCTGCTTGATGTGCACGTAGCCGATGCGCTCCCGGTAGCGCCGGATCAGCGCCACCGCATCGCCGCCGCCGTAGGCGACATGGCCGGTATCCAGGCACAGCGATACGTAGCGGGAGTCGGTGCCGTCGAGGAACCGCTCGACCTCGGGCTGCGTCTGAATGTGACTGTCCGCATGCGGATGCAGGCACAGCAGCACGTCGTACTCTTCGAGCAAGATCTTGCCAAGCTGGTCCCCCTCGGCGTGCAAGGTCCGCCACTGCTCGGCGGAGAGCTCCGGCGACTCGGAGAACTCACCGGTCTTCTCATCACGGAACATCGGGGGGATGTACACCAGGTGATGCGCGCCGGCCGCCGCGGTCAGCTCCGCCACCTTCCGCGTGTGCGCGAGCATCTGGTCCCATTCCGCTGCCCGGTGCAACGCTCCGAACGTGGTACCGCCGGACACCCTCAGCCCGCGCGAGCCGACCTCTTCGGCAAGCTGTTTCGGATCGGTAGGCAGGTAGCCGTACGGCCCGAGCTCCAGCCAGGAATATCCGGCGGCCCGCAATTCGTCCAGGAACACGGTGTGGGGGACCTGATGCTCGTCCTCCGGAAACCACACCCCCCAGGAATCCGGGGCTGTGCCGAGGCAGAGGCTGGAAGCGATGGTCGGCGTGCTCGACGATGTCACAACGAGGTCCT
>JBOHEL010000197.1:0-8559 GCA_050700995.1 Sciscionella sp.
GCACCCGCCGAATCGCCCGCCCGGGTGACCGTTGTGCCGGTCAGCACCGTCACACCTTCGCCGATCAATCGGGTGGCCAGCGCATTGCCAGCGCGGGGTTCCTCGCGGGGCACCAGCCGGTCGGCGGCCTCCACGATGGTCACCGTGCTGCCGAGTCGGGCGAAGGCCTGGCCCAGCTCACAACCGATCGGCCCGCCGCCGAGCACGACCAGCCGCCGGGGCAACTCGGTCAGGCCCCACACGGTGTCGCTGGTCAGCGGATCGGCATCGGCCAGGCCTGGGATCGGCGGCAGTGCCGGAACCGAGCCGGTGGCGATCAGGGCGCGTCGGAAGGTCAGCACCTGCTCGGCGACCCGCACCGCGTCGGCGGCGGTGAACATCGCCTCGCCATGCATCACGACAGCACCGGATTCGGTGAGCGCTCGGGGGGAGTCGGTAGGTTCGATCCGGGCGATCGCGCCGTGTACATGTTCCATGACGGCACCGAAGTCGATCTTCGGTTCGGTTGCCTCGACGCCGAAGCGGTCGCAGGAGCGCATCACGTGCGCGGCGCGTGCGGCCGCGATGAGCGCCTTGCTGGGCACGCACCCGGTCCACAGGCAATCCCCGCCGGTACGGTCTCGTTCCACGAGTACCACCCGCGCGCCGAGCCCGGCGGCGGTTTTCGCGGCGACGATCCCCGCCGTGCCGCCGCCGACGATCATCAAGTCGACTGGATCGCTCACGGGCATGCTCCTGTCGTCGGCGTGCTCCTGGCAGGTGGGAAACCCGGTGTCCGCCGTCCGGTCTTCCCGCCCGCTCAGGACGTCGGGGGTTCCGCGGTCAACAGGCTTTCGCCGAAGGCGCGTAGCCGTGTCACGGCGTCTGGTGGTGTCGTCTCGCGGTGGGCCAGCGCATCCTTGATCGCTTGATAGGTTTCGGCTTTCAAGCCGCAGCGGCGGCAGTCCTCAAGGTGTGCCGCGATCCGCAGCGTGGTTGTCTCGTCGTCGACGGCACCATCGAGGTAGCTCTGTAGCAGGCGTGCCACCTGCAGGCAGTTCGCCCGGCGCTGGCTGTCCCGGCGCCTGGTCCCTGTTCTCATATCTTGCCTCGTTTCGGCGCGACGCCCTCGGCGGTGAGTTGGCGCCGGATCCGATGTCGTGCCCGGTGCAGCCTGCTGGTCACGGTCCCCACCGGGATATCGAGAATCACCGCCGCTGAGGCGTAGTCGAGAGCCTGCACGTCCACCAATGCGACTACCTGGCGGTACTTCTCAGGTAACGCCACGAACGCGCGCTCAACGGCGGCGTCGAATACCGCGCCGACGACCAACTGCTCCGGGCTTGTGCCGGTACTTCCTGGCGTGGCATCGATTCGCTCGGTCGCTTCATCCGGGTCGTCCAGCAACGAGGGCCGCCTGCGCCGGTGTCGGTTGTGCTCGGTGTTGCGCAGGATGGTCAGCAACCACGCCCTCGGGTGCTGCCCGTCGAAACCGTCGATCGCCCGAAACGCTCGCAGCAACGTGTCCTGCACCAGATCTTCCGCGTCGGCTGCCTGCCCGGTCAGCGAGCGCGCGACACGGTAGAGCACCTCGACTTCCGGCAGCACGTATTCCGCGAACGCCTGATGCCGGGTGCGAAGCTCGGCCACGCTGCCCTCCACCCGATGGGAACCCGGTCACTGCCACCGGACCTTCCTCAGATAGGCATGGTCCCGGTTCGGCGGCCACGGTGCGCGCCCAGCGTATCCGCGCCACGACCATCGCGCATGAGCCTGTGTCGCTGTTCCGGGAGGGGAAAGGGCGTCGATGCCAGGCGGGTACTCCACCGTGAACTGGTTGCGGCATGTGCGGTGCAGGCTACTCATTGGCGCGCACCTTGACCACCTCGGCGTAACGCGCTGGGTCGGACACCAGAGCGCATTTCTTGCAGCCGGATGGGCAGATGCGCGTCGCCGACGGGTGTGGGCGATCGGCGACATCACGGGCAAGGGCGCGTTCACCCACATCTCGATGTACCAGGCTGCGATCGCCACCCGCGACATCCTCGGCACTGCGGGCGAGCCTGCCGAATACCACGCCGTGCCCCGGGTGATGTTCACCGATTCGGAGATCGGAGCTGTCGGGCTCACCGAAGCGCAGGCCCGCCACCGGGGGCTGCGGGTGCGGGTGGGATACGCCGCGGCGCCCAGCTCCGCGCGTGGCTGGATCCACAAGGCCTGCAACGATGGTTTCGTCAAGCTCATCGAGGACGCCGAGCGCGGCAACGCTGCGGCACCCGTACCGCGACCTGCGCAAGAGGATCAAGTGTGGCTTGCGCGTCGTACACTGACTTATCGGGCGCAGCATCGGGCCGGCAACTCTTTCTGATCCTGGTTTCGCCGGTCTCGGTTGCCTGCGACTTCGCGGCTGACAGCGATTTTGTGGATTGGAGAACTGATGTCTACTGAGCACGGTGATTCCGACCCGACCTTCTACCGCACCCCTGCCGATGCGGCGGCCGGGCCTGCCGAGCAGCTGGCCTACGTTGTCGCGTTCGATCGGAACGCCGAGCGGGCGGACGCGCTGACCGTGGTCGACGTCGATCCTGGCTCGGCGCGCTACGGCGAGGTGGTCGGTTGGGCCGATATGCCGAACCGGGGCGACGAGCTGCACCACTTCGGGTGGAACGCCTGCAGCAGCGCGCTCTGCCATGCCGGGCATCACTCGCCGCGGCGCAGGTACCTGCTCGTGCCGGGCCTGCGCTCTTCCCGGCTGCACGTGTTCGATACCCAGCCCGACCCCACGAGCCCGACGCTGACGAAGGTCATCGAGGCGGGTGAACTTGCGACGAAGGCCGGGTACTCGCGCCCGCACACACTGCACTGCGGGCCGGACGGTCTGTACCTGTCGTGCCTCGGCGGCGCCGACGGCGCGGAGGGGCCGGGTGGTGTGGCGCTGCTCGACCACGACAACTTCGAGATCGGCGGGCAGTTCGAGACCGAGCGCGGTCCCCAGTACCTTGCTTACGACCTGTGGTGGCACATCGGTGCGAATACGATGATCACCAGCGAGTGGGGGACGCCGTCGATGATCGATGACGGGGTGGTCCCAGAGAAATTGCTCGGCAAGCAGTACGGCCACTGCCTGCACTTCTGGGACCTGGCCACCGGCAGGCATGTGCAGGAGGTGGATCTCGGTGACGAGCAGCAGATGGCGCTGGAACTACGGCCGTCCCACGATCCGGAGCAGACCTACGGTTTTGTCGGTGTGGTGATCAGCGTGGCAGACCTGTCGGCCTCGGTGTGGCTCTGGCACCGCGACGGCGACCGGTGGGTCGCCGAGAAAGTGATCACCATACCCGCAGAGCCGGCCGACACAGGGCGGCTGCCGGAGGCGCTGCAGCCCTTCGGTGCGGTGCCGCCGTTGGTCACCGACATCAACCTCAGCGTCGACGACCGCTGGCTCTACATCTCCTGCTGGGGCACCGGCGACCTGCACCAGTACGACGTGTCCGATCCGTTCCACCCTCGGCACACGGCCACCGTGCGCCTGGGCGGCATCGTCAGCCGCAGCCCCCACCCAGCCGCGCCCGACACGCCGATCTCCGGCGGTTCGCAGATGGTGGAGCTCAGCCGCGACGGGAAGCGGGTCTACGTGACGAACTCGCTGTACGGCTCCTGGGACGACCAGTTCTACCCGGACGGCGTGGGCGCCTGGATGGCCAAGCTTGATGCCGACACCGAAAGCGGTGGCCTCGTGGTGGATAGAGGCTTCTTTCCACACGGCGACGCGTTCCGAGGGCTGCGTGTGCACCAGGTACGGCTCGCGGGTGGCGACGCATCCTCCGACTCGTACTGCTTCGCCTGACGAACGCTCACCTCACGACGCGCTGGTAGGCGACACAGTCGCCCCTCGTCCGGGCCCGAGTGAGAGTGGTCCTGCCGAACGAGACGCCAGGCTCACGGTCCTCTGCGGCGGGCGGGGCGCCTCGCTTCCTGCTGGCTGCCTGAGCCTGGCCGTGGCCGAACGGCGTTCATCAGCCTGTACTCGGTGTTCTCAGTCCTTAACGCCACTGTCTCGACGGTGCCATGTTCGCACTCATCCGCCTACTCACCGGAATCGGCTACCAAGGCATGTACGTCGTGGGCATGGTCCTCATCGCCGAACTCATGCCCGCAGCCTACCGCGGCAGAGCCCGAGCCTGGATCGTCGGCTGCGGCGCGATCGGGCCGGGAACACTCGCATGGGTCGCCTACGCCCTGGTCCCCATTTCGCATCGGGCTGGCGCGCGATCTACGTAGCTGGCGGCCTGGGCCTGATCTTCCTCTACTCAATCGTCACACGGTTGCCAGAATCGCCCCGCTGGTTGGAATCGACCGGCCGCACCCAACAGGCCGACAACATCGTCGAAGACATCGAGACGCTCATCCGCGCCGAAGGTCACCACCTCGCCGAACCGAGAGCGCGGGCAAACTCGACGCGGCTCACTCACCAGTCACTCTCAAACAGCTGTGCCAACAAGGCTATGGCCGCCGCTCCATCATCACCTCTGCCATCTGGATCATCGCGGTGGTAGGCTATCTCGGATTCAGCACCTGGCTCTCAACACTGTTGAAACTCAAAGGCTTCCATCTCAGCCAAACCAAGTTGTTCACGGCGATCATTACCACCGTAGGCGTTATCGCGCCGTTCATTGGCAATACGGCTCATCGACCATTGACAGCGCAAACACACCCTGGTCGCCATAGGGCTCACCCTGGTCGCCCTCGCGCTCTTGTTCACCACAGCCACCTTCACCGCGGCGATGCTGACCTTCGCCGCCGTCCAACTGATCGCACTGCTGCTAGCGGGCTATGGCGTATCAGCGGTGCTCTACTTCGTCGCCGCTCTTGAACTGCTCTTCGCTCTGATCGTCGGTCTGTTTCCGTATCCGCGCCACCAACATCTCGCTCGAACAAGTCAACGAACGCCGACCTCTCCACGACACCGCTGCCCGGCCCAGCAGCGAATCCTCAGCCGGCTCAGCCACCTGACCTTGCCAGGTCTTTCGCCGCATCCTCATCAAGGCCGCCGACCCTGTGCACATGCAGCGAGCTTGGGGCTCAGGCTAGGCCGGATGACCGGTCAACCGGTCGCGGGTGCGTCCGACCGTGATCGATCGAAGAGCAGCTTGAGTGCGATGTTCCGGTTGACCTGCACGTGAGTCAGGGCCTGGGCGGCGGTGCGATCGGGGTCGCCGGAGGCGATTGCCTCGTAGAGCTCTGTGTGCTCGTCGACGAGTTCGGCGGGGTCGTCGTGTTGCCGGAAGAGCCAGTGCAGGCGGCCTTGGAGGGGTTCGAGCATATCGGTGAGTAGTTCGTTACCGGCGAGGCGGATGAGTTCGTCGTGGAATGCCTCGTTGGCGCGACCGATTGCGGTAGTGCTACCGGTGTCGATCGCCTTGCGGGCGCGGGCGAGGATGCGGCGCAGCCGTACCAGGTCTGCCTTGGTGGCGCGTTCGGTGGCTCGGCGGCACGCCAGAACCTCCAGCGCCTCGCGCACGTCGAACAGTTGGGCGACGTCGTGTTCGGTCAGCCGACGAACCACGACACCGCGTCGGGGTACGACGGAGACGAATCCTTCGCTTTCCAAGGTCCGCAACGATTCGCGCACAGGCAACCGGGATACGCCGAGCTCATCGGCGAGATCGCGTTCCACGATGCGCATGCCCGGCGGGTAGATGCCCTCGATGATGCGTCGGCGCACCTCGTCACGGACGCGATCCCGCAGCGGCGTGAAGTCTGCGCTGAGCTCAAGTCGCTTCGGTTGTGGTGGCACCCGTCCGCCTCTCGCCTGCCCTGACATCTCAGCCAGCCTATATGGAATACCGTAGCCCACGGTCCTCGCTGCGGGTGCCCGCGAGTTGTGCGTTCGCTCTTGATGATGCGGTTTGCGCCAGCGGGTGAGGGGCGCGACGGGGCCTATCCGGATGAGCTGGAAACGAAGCGATGGCGCAGCTCGCCGATGCCTTCGATGGTGGTCACCAACTCGTCACCCGGCGCCAACCAGCGCTGTGGGTTACGGCCCATCCCGACCCCGGCAGGCGTGCCGGTAAAGATGACATCACCTGGCCACAGCGGGAGTATCGCGGAGAGTTGTGAGACGACCTTCGGGACCGGGAAGATCATGTCTAGGGTGCGGCCTGCTTGCACCTGTTCGCCGTTGATGCGGCAGGCCAGCGCGAGGTCATCGGGGCTGGCGAACTCGTCGGTCGTGACCAGCCACGGACCGATGGGTCCGAACCGCGGAAAGGACTTGCCGAGGCTGAACTGTGGGGCGGGGCCGGTGAACTGCGTGACCCGCTCGGAGAGGTCCTGTCCTACCGCGAGCCCAGCGATGTACTGCCAGCCGTTGGCCGCGGGCACGTTACGGGCTTCGGACCCGATAACGACCACCAGCTCGACCTCCCAGTCGGTGTGGCCACCGGAGGGCAGCACGATGTCGCCGTAAGGTCCGGTGATACAGCTGGGAAATTTCGTGAACACCGCCAGCTGCTCCGGCACCCCTAGTCCGGCCTCCGTGGCATGGTCGCGATAGTTCAAGCCGATCCCGAACACCTGCCGCGGTGCGGGTGCAGGCGAGGCGAGTTGCGCCATCTCGTAAGGGGCGGCGCCGCTGCGGTCCGCGGTGCCCACCCACGCGGTGAACTCCTCCCAGCGCCGATAGACGTCCTGCGGTTCGGAACCGAATTGGCCGCCGCTCGCGTGCTCCACATCCACAGCGCCAGCGGTGCACAGTAGTGCCAGACGGCCGTCGATGTTGGCGATACGCATTTGCGAGCTCCTCCGTCTTAGACGTCGTGGCCACCAGTGGGGCGAGAACCCCAGTCATTTTCGGCGATCATGGAAGTAGCGGCGGGACTGCCAAAGCCGGCCAAGGCTTCCCCCAAAAGACTGGGCGATCCGCACGGGGTCGTCAAATGGCTGGTTGAAGACTGTCACCGCCCGATGGAGGATGCGCGGGTGTCGCCATTGAAGGGATGGCGGTGGCGAAAGTCCTCGGCGGCGGACTGGAAGGTGCTGAAACGCACGCCGGGCAGGCCTTGCCAGTAGTCGAGCAGCCGTTCCAGCATCAGTAGCACCTGCGGGCGCCCGGAAACGTCGGGGTGCAGTGTGATCGGGAAGACGCCGTAGTCCAACTCTCGGTAGACCCAGTCGAACTGGTCACGCCACAGTCGTTCGACATCGTGCGGAGAGACGAAACCGTGGCTGTTGGGGGACTGCTTGATGAACATCATTGGGGGCAGGTCGTCAACATACCAGTTGCCGCAGAATTCCACGAGATCGACCTCGTGCCCGTGCTGCAGCGGTCGCATCCACGCGTCTGCCCGACGGTCGAAGTCGATCTTCGTCCATGAGTCGCCCACCCGGGCGTAGAATGGCACGAAGTCGTTGTAATTCTGCGAGTGGTCGTAGGAGAAACCCAGTTCCAGTAGGAGCGCGGCGGTGTGTTCGCTCATCTCCCACCACGGTGCGACATAGCCGCGCGGTCGCCGTCCGGACAGCTTCTCCACCAGGTCGATGGACCTTTCGAGCACCGCTCGTTCCTGCGTGGGGGACATCGCCACCGGGTTCTCGTGGCAGTAGCCGTGGGCGCCGATTTCGTGTCCTGCCTCGGCCACCGCGGCCATCTGGGTGGGGAAGGTCTCGATTGAATGGCCTGGGATGAACCAGGTGGTCGGCACCCGATAGCGGTCGAAAAGCTTCAGCAGTCGCGGGCTGCCGATTTCGCCTGCGAACACGCCGCGTTGGATGTCGTTGGGGGAGTCCTGCCCTCCATAGGATCCTAGCCAGCCTGCCACGGCGTCGACGTCGACCCCGATGCAGATCTGGATGTCTTTCCCCGTTGAACCGCTCATCGTGGAGGCCTCCCGTGCCAGTGGTAACGGACTGTTGTGCGAGTGAGATCAAGCTTGGTCGAGCAGTTCACCTACCCGCATGCGGGCCGTGTCCATCGCGACAACGTCGGATTGGCTCCAGGTGCGTTCACGCAGGCTGTGCGCGGAGAGCCAGCCCACCATCGCCTCGTCACGCTCAATCGGTCCGAGCAACTGTGCCCGAACGCCGTAGACGTCGACGAGCGCCTGCGGGGCCTGGGGCGTGCCGTGGAAGTCTGGTTGTACGAGGTTCTCCCGGTGCTTTTCCAGCCACTCAACGGTGTTCAATCGCCGCTGGTCCAGCGTTGAATCCCGTCGGATCGAGCGCACGTCGTCCCGGATGGCTTCTGCGGCGGTCAAATCTACCTGCAGCCCCGCTGCTGGTACGTCCAGCCGCACCGTGGTCCGGTCGCAGCCGGTCGCGGCGAGCAGTTTCTCGCACACCTGCTGCAGCCGAGCCCGCAACCGGCCCGTGGCAAGCAGACTACCCCAGCCTGCGATGGAGACCGGGCTGCCTGCGACGTCGAGGGCCTTCCACAGCGTCGCGGAGACGCTGTCGAACACGGGGATTCCGAGTTCGGCCTCCAACGCGGCGACGTGCGGAGCGCCGTGCATGTTGGTGCACACCACTGCCACAGCCTGCGCATCAGACACCGCCGCGTCGGTGATCAATTCCCGCACAAGT
>JBOHEL010000198.1:0-8527 GCA_050700995.1 Sciscionella sp.
GCAGCGTACAGAGGCCCTGGCCGACGTGCTGAGCGGGCAGGGATACGCGGCCTCGGCCGAGCATATGGACTCCGGCGCCCAACTGTGCCAGCACCACTGCCCGGTCGCGCACGTCGCGGCCGAGTTCCCGCAACTGTGCGAGGCCGAGACGGCGGCATTCGCCGACCTGCTCGGCACCCACGTGCAGCGACTCGCGACAATTGCCAGGGGCGACGCGGCATGCACCACGCACGTCCCGGGTTCGGTACCGGTGAAGGCCGTGCCGAACGACACGGTGCTACAGGAGCCATCGGCGGTCACAGCAACACCGCCGGAGGAAATCACGCGAAGCACCCGGATCCCGGATGGAGGGAAAGCCGAATGACTGCGGCTGCAGAGCAGCGCACACCCACCACACAGCGCACCGCCGGTACCCCGGCGCTGACCCAGGAAGAAACCCTGGCCAGCCTCGGACGGTACGAGTACGGCTGGTCCGACGCTGACGTGGCCGGTGCGAGCGCGCGCCGAGGTTTGAGCGAGGACGTCGTCAGGGACATCTCGGCGAAGAAAAGCGAACCCGAGTGGATGCTTGAGGCCCGCCTGAAGGCGCTGAAGTTATTCGACCGCAAGCCGATGCCCAACTGGGGCGCCGACCTGTCGGGGATCCACTTCGACACGATCAAGTACTTCGTGCGCTCCACCGAGCAGCAGGCCACCAGCTGGGAAGACCTGCCCGCCGACATCAAGAACACCTACGACCGGCTGGGGATCCCGGAAGCCGAGAAGCAGCGGCTGATCGCGGGGGTCGCGGCACAGTACGAGTCCGAGGTCGTCTACCACAAGATCCGTGAGGACCTCGAAGAGCAAGGTGTGCTGTTCCTCGACACCGACACCGCGCTGCGGGAGCACCCGGAGATCTTCCGGGAGCACTTCGCCTCTGTCATACCGGCGGGTGACAACAAGTTCTCGGCGCTAAACACCTCGGTGTGGTCCGGCGGCTCCTTCATCTACGTGCCGCCAGGCGTGCATGTGGACATCCCGCTGCAGGCCTACTTCCGGATCAACACCGAGAACATGGGCCAGTTCGAGCGCACCCTGATCATCGTCGACGAAGATGCATATGTGCACTACGTCGAGGGTTGCACTGCGCCGATCTACAAGTCCGACTCGCTGCACTCCGCGGTGGTCGAGATCATCGTGAAGAAGGGCGGGCGCTGCCGCTACACCACCATCCAGAACTGGTCGAACAATGTCTACAACCTGGTCACCAAGCGGGCCAAGTGCGAGGCGGGCGCGACGATGGAGTGGATCGACGGCAACCTCGGCTCCAAGGTCACCATGAAGTACCCCTCGGTATTCCTGATGGGCGAGTACGCCAAGGGCGAAGTGCTCTCCGTCGCCTGCGCGGGCGAGGGGCAGCACCAGGACGCAGGCGCCAAGATGGAACACCTCGCGCCGCACACCTCCTCGACGATCATCTCCAAGTCGGTGGCTCGTGGCGGTGGCCGCACCTCCTACCGGGGCCTGGTGAAGGTGGCCAAGCGCGCGCACCACTCCAAGTCGACGGTGAAGTGCGACGCGCTGCTGGTCGACACGATGAGCCGCTCGGACACCTACCCCTATGTGGACATCCGCACCGACGATGTGTCGATGGGGCACGAGGCGACGGTGTCCAAGGTCAGCGAGGACCAACTGTTCTACCTGATGTCGCGGGGCCTGACCGAGGACGAGGCGATGGCCATGATCGTGCGCGGCTTCATCGAGCCGATCGCGCGAGAGCTGCCGATGGAGTACGCGCTGGAGCTGAACCGACTGATCGAGATGCAGATGGAAGGAGCCGTCGGCTGATGACGGTCGCTGAGAACACCGCCGCGGCAGCGGAGGGTGCGGGCACCCGTCAGGGGGCTTGCGGTGACACAGTGCCGCAGGCGTCCCGTGGCGAGCGGTTCACCTCCTATGACGTCGAGGCCTTCGAGGTCCCTGGCGGCAGGGAGGAGGATTGGCGGTTCACGCCAATGCGGCGGCTGCGTGGCCTGCACGACGGTTCCGCGGTCGCCACCGGGCAGGCCGAGGTGGTCTGCTCGGTGGCGCCGGAGCTGAAGGTCGAGACGGTGGGCAGGGACGATGACCGCCTCGGGGCGGCCGGTATCCCTGGCGACCGGGTGGCCGCGCAGGCATGGTCGGCGTTCCAGGAGGCCACCGTGATCACGGTTCCTGTCGAGACGAGGGCTTCCGAGCCGAGCACTGTCACCATGACCGGCCCCGGCGCGGGCGAGACCGCATACGGGCACCTGCAGGTGACGGCCGAGCGTTTCTCCGAAGCGCTGGTCGTACTCGACCATCGGGGCAGCGGCAGCTACGCGGACAATGTCGAGTTCGTTGTCGGTGAGGGTGCCAAGCTCACGGTGGTCTGGATCGCGGACTGGGCCGATGACGCGGTGCACCTCTCGGCGCAGTACGCCAAGCTTGGCAAGGATGCGACGTTTCATCACATCGTGGTGACCCTGGGCGGCGACCTGGTTAGGCTGAGCCCGACCATCACCTACGCCGATCGCGGTGGCGACGCGCAGCTGACGGGTGTGTGCTTCGCGGACGCAGGCCAGCATCTCGAGCACCGGCTCTTCGTCGACCACGCCGTGCCGAACTGCCGCTCCAACGTGGTCTACAAAGGAGCGTTGCAGGGCAAGGACGCGCACACCGTGTGGATCGGCGATGTGCTGATCAGGGCAGCCGCGGAGAATACCGAGACCTTCGAGCTCAACCGGAACCTGGTACTCACCGACAATGCGCGCGCGGATTCGGTGCCGAACCTGGAGATCGAGACCGGTGAGATCGTCGGCGCGGGGCACGCCAGTGCCACCGGCCGGTTCGATGACGAGCAGCTGTTCTACCTGCAGGCGCGTGGCATCCCCGAGGATCAGGCCCGCAGGCTGGTGGTGCGCGGCTTCTTCCACGAGTTGCTGATGAAGATCGACGTGCCCGTGCTGCGGGAGCGCCTGGAGAAAGCGATCGAGACCGAGCTCGCATCCGTCGGCATCTGACGCACCGCTGATGACCAAGACTTCCCAGTGATACCAAGAGAAACGAAGTAGAGATGGCCACTCTGGAAATCAAGGACCTGCACGTGAGCGTCGCCGCCGACGACGCCGAGAAAGAGATCCTCAAGGGCGTCGACCTCACCATCAAGGCTGGTGAGACACACGCGATCATGGGTCCGAACGGCTCCGGCAAGTCCACCCTGTCCTACGCCATCGCCGGGCACCCGAAGTACAAGGTGACCTCAGGTGAGGTGCTGCTCGACGGTGAGAACGTGCTCGCCATGACCGTGGACGAACGTGCACGGGCAGGCCTGTTCCTCGCCATGCAGTACCCGGTCGAGGTGGCTGGTGTGTCGATGTCGAACTTCCTGCGCACCGCGGTCACCTCGGTCCGCGGCGAGGCGCCGAAGCTGCGGCACTGGGTAAAGGAAGTCAAGCAGGCGATGTCGAATCTGGACATCGACCCGGCCTTCGCCGAGCGCAGCGTGAACGAAGGCTTCTCCGGCGGCGAGAAGAAGCGGCACGAGATCCTGCAACTGGCGTTGCTCAACCCGAAGATCGCGATCCTGGACGAGACCGACTCCGGACTGGACGTCGATGCGCTGCGCGTGGTTTCCGACGGCGTGAACCGGTACACCGAATCGGGCGAGGTAGGCGTCATGCTGATCACCCACTACACCCGTATCCTCAAGCACATCACCCCCGACTTCGTGCATGTCTTCTCTGACGGGCGCATTGTCGAATCCGGTGGTTCCGAGCTGGCCAACCAACTCGAGGAAGAGGGCTACATCCGGTTCACCGGAGGAAAGCGGGAGGAGGTCGCGGCACAGTGATTCCTAGCCCGATTCCTCCTGCGTCGTCACCGAGCATGACAGCCGGGCCGAAGCACGCGGAGCCGGGAGCGGGGACGCTCGCCACGCAGGCCCCGCTGGACGTGGCCGCGATCAAGGCGGACTTTCCGATCCTCTCCCGCACCGTGCGTGACGGGAAGCCGTTGGTATATCTGGACTCCGGTGCCACCTCGCAGCGGCCGACGCAGGTGCTCGACGTCGAACGGGAGTTCCTGCAGACCGCAAACGCCGCGGTGCACCGTGGTGCGCACCAGCTCGCCGAGGAAGCCACCGACGCTTACGAGCACGCGCGTGCTCTGATCGCGCGCTTCGTGGGTGTGACGCCCGACGAGATCGTGCTGACCAAGAACGCCACCGAGGGCGTCAATCTGGTTGCATACGCGATGAGCAACGCCGCGACCGCGGGTCCGCAGGCGGAACGGCTCCGGCTCGGGCCGGGCGACGAGATCGTGGTCACCGAGATGGAGCACCACGCGAACCTGGTGCCGTGGCAGGAATTGTGCAAGCGGACCGGCGCCACGCTGCGCTGGTTCGGCGTCACCGACGAGGGCCGCATCGATCTTTCCGCTGTGGACGACGTGATCACCGAACGGGCGAAGGTGGTGGCATTCAGCCACCAGTCGAACGTGCTCGGCACGGTCAACCCACCTGCCCAGCTTGTGGCTCGTGCCAAGGAGGTTGGCGCGTTCACGGTGCTGGACGCCTGCCAGTCGGTGCCGCACAGCGCCGTGGACCTGGCCGCGCTTGACGTCGATTTCGCGGCGTTCTCCGGGCACAAGATGTTGGGGCCTTCCGGGATCGGTGTGCTTTACGGCAGGCAGGATCTGCTCGACGCGATGCCGCCGTTCCTTACGGGTGGCTCGATGATCGAGCTGGTGAAGATGGAGGAGACGACCTTCGCCGCGCCGCCGCAGCGCTTCGAGGCGGGCAGCATGATGATCTCGCAGGCGGTGGGGCTTGGTGCCGCGGTTGAGTATCTGGACGCGATCGGCATGGAACGGATCAACCTGCACGAACACGAGCTCACCGAGCATGCGTTGCGTGGGCTCGTGGAGAACACCGGTGTGCGGATACTCGGACCTACCCCGAGCGGTGCGACCGGAATCGCCGATCGGGGTGGTGCGGTGTCGTTCGTGGTGGACGGTGTGCACCCACATGACGTCGGCCAGGTGCTCGACAGCCTCGGGATTGCGGTGCGGGTCGGGCACCATTGCGCGTGGCCGCTGCACCGCCGGTTCGGCGTCGCGGCGAGCGTGCGTGCGACGTTCTACCTGTACAACGATTTCTCGGACGTTGACGCGCTGGTCAGCGGGGTGCGCGAGGCGCAGCGATTCTTCGGGGCGGCGTGATGCAGCTGGAGAACATGTACCAGGAGATCATCCTGGACCACTACAAGCACCCGCACGGGCGTGGTCTGCGCGAGCCCTACGAGGCGGAGTCCTTCCAGGTGAATCCGACCTGTGGGGACGAGGTCACGCTGCGGGTTCACCTGAAGGGCGACGGTCCGGAGGCCGAAGTGGCCGACGTGTCCTATGACGGGCAGGGGTGCTCGATCAGTCAGGCTGCGACGTCGGTGCTCACCGATCTGGTGATCGGGCGCAGTGTGGCGGACGCGCTGTCCACGATGAATTCCTTTGTTGAGCTGATGCAGGGTCGCGGGAAGGTGGAGCCCGACGAGGACGTGCTTGACGACGGGATCGCGTTCGCCGGTGTTGCCCAGTACCCGGCACGGGTGAAGTGCGCCTTGCTCGGATGG
This sequence comes from Sciscionella sp., assembly GCA_050700995.1. Lineage (GTDB taxonomy): Bacteria > Actinomycetota > Actinomycetes > Mycobacteriales > Pseudonocardiaceae > JBOHEL01. The sequence goes on from JBOHEL010000198.1 coordinate 5,625, forward strand.
ATGGCGTTCAAGGATGCGGTAGTCAAGGCCGGTGCAGGCATCGACGGCGATGAGGTGAAGCAGCAATGACCGACAGCCAGGCAACAGAGACGGCTAAGGCGGAGCTCGCTAGCGTTGACGATGTCGAGGAGGCGATGCGCGACGTTGTGGATCCTGAGCTGGGCATCAACGTCGTCGATCTCGGTCTTGTCTATGACCTGCGGGTGGAGGACGAGAATGTCGCTGTGATCGATATGACGCTGACCTCCGCGGCCTGCCCGTTGACCGATGTGATCGAGGACCAGGCTCGTTCGGCGTTGACAGCTGGCGGACTTGTGAACGACATCAAGATCAATTGGGTCTGGATGCCGCCGTGGGGTCCCGAGAAGATCACCGACGACGGCCGCGAGCAACTGCGCGCCCTCGGCTTCACCGTCTGAGCGACCGCCAGGCCGTTGGCCAGGTGGCGTGCGGTCAATAACCTGCGGGTATGAACGTATCGGATAACGCGGTGCGGGTGCACCGCAACGGCCCGGTCATGACCGTAGTGCTGGACCGCCTGCGGGCGCGCAATGCCGTGGACGGCCCAACCGCGTCCGCGCTGGACACGGCATTTGCCGAGTTCGAAGCGGACTCTGGCGCGAGTGTGGCCGTGCTCTACGGCGAGGGCGGCACCTTCTGCTCCGGCGCCGACCTCAAGGCCATTGGTACCGGCAAGGGCAACCGGGTCGGGCAGGATGGGCCGGGGCCGATGGGGCCCACCCGTCGCGTGCTGTCCAAACCGGTGATCGCCGCGATCGCAGGGCACGCTGTCGCGGGCGGGCTGGAGCTGGCGCTGTGGTGCGACCTGCGCGTTGTGGAATCCGACGCCGTTTTCGGCGTGTTCTGCCGCCGCTGGGGCGTGCCACTCATCGATGGCGGCACCGTCCGCCTGCCGCGCCTGATCGGTGAGAGTCACGCGATGGACCTCATACTGACCGGGCGGCCGGTGGATGCCGAGGAGGCGCTGCGGATCGGGTTGGCGAACCGGGTCGTTCCGCCCGGGACGGCACGGCAGGCAGCAGAGGAGCTCGCTGCCGAACTCGCGCGTTTCCCGCAGTCATGCCTGCGGCGCGATCGGGAGTCGGTGCTGCGCCAGCACGGCAGGCCTGAACTGGCCGCGGTGCGTGAGGAGGTTCGACCGGGAGTGGCGTCGGTGTTGGCCGATGCCGAGTCGGGCGCCGCACGGTTCGCGGCAGGGGAGGGTCGTCACGGCTCATTCGGCTGACCGGTAGCGGCGAGCCATGTCCTGTCGTCGACTACTCTCCGCAATCGACCGCGAACCACTCGATCGCAGCGTCACACGATCGATACCGACAGTGGTATGCGAATGATCCACTATGCACCGAATGGCCGCTAGCTCCCAGCCGCGCACGGTGGAAGTGTCATCCCGTTCACCTCACTCGTCCGGGGTCGGGGCCGGACTGGCATTCGGAGGTATTGCAGTGCGCGAATCACGACACAAGGCGTCTGTGGCGCTGGCGGGGCTCGCGGTAGCGGCGACCAGTGTGCTGGCCGCAGGCGGTGCAACGGCGGGGGCCGCGACCGGCCACAAGACTCCGACCATCGGTGCCCATCCGCATTACGTGGTAGCTGGGCAGGTGACGGCGAACCCACACGAGACCACCTTCAGCTGCCAGACAACCAGTCCGGCGGCATGCTATGGCCCGAAGCAGATCCGTGCCGCTTACGGGGTCGACAAGCTGGCGACCCAACACGGGGCCGATGGTGCTGGCCGCACGATAGTCATCATCGACTCCTTCCAGAGCCCGACGATCAGGCACGACCTGCAGACGTTCGACGCGCTGTTCGGGCTACCTGACCCGGTCTTCAACCAGATCGCACCAGACGGGCTGACACCCTTCGACCAGAGCGACCCCAACCAGGTCGGCTGGGCCGGGGAGATCACGCTCGATGTGGAATGGGCGCATGCGATCGCGCCTGCCGCCAAGATCGATCTGGTGCTGGCGAAAAGCAACAACGACCCCGATATCCTCTCCGCGACGCGCTATGCGGTGAACCATCGGCTCGGCCAGGTGGTCTCACAGAGCTTCGGGGAAGCCGAAACCTGCATGGACCCCCATGTGCTGCAGCAGCAACACGCCCTGTTCCAGAAAGCTACGGACCGAGGCATCACCTTGCTCGCTTCCTCCGGTGACCAGGGCTCTGCGCAGCCGACATGTGACAACACCTCCTACTTCAAGTCGGCGAGTACTCCCGCGTCCGATCCGAATGTCACCGCTGTCGGTGGCACCAGGCTGTTCGCCAACGGGATCAGCGGCCGCTACCAGCGTGAGAAGGTGTGGAACGAGCCGAACTACAACGCCGCGGGCGGCGGCGGTTACAGCGTCGTGTACGGAACCCCGAAGTACCAGCGGCCGCTGCACCTGCCGAGCAGGGGCGTACCGGACGTCTCCTACAACGCCGCGATCGTCGGCGGCGTGCTTGCGGTATGGAGCAGCTCCGGGCAGGGACAGAACCTGGTGTTCCGCTTCGGCGGCACCAGCGCCGGTTCCCCCCAGTGGGCAGGGCTCGTCGCGCTGGCCGACCAGGTCGGCAAGAAACACACGCTCGGCAACATCAACGACGATCTCTACCGGCTGGCAAGGGGGAGCAAGTACGGCGACAGGTACAACGATGTCACCCGAGGCAACAACACCTATCATGGCGTGGCTGTCACGGTGGCGGGTTTCCAGGCGACGCCCGGCTGGGACGCGGCCTCCGGCCTCGGCACCCCGAAGGCTGACGTGCTGATTCCGAAGCTCGCTGGCGTTAAGTAACCCAGGAAGTTCCGGCCAGCTGACCTGATGCCCGTCCGCGGGTTGGCGCTACGGTCTGCTGGTGGACAACGATGGGTGCGATCCGCGGCAGCGGCGGCATGCCGC
>JBOHEL010000199.1:0-8514 GCA_050700995.1 Sciscionella sp.
ATCCGCTCGCGCAACGCGGGCCAGTTCGCCGGATCGTGCCTGTTGGGCAACTCGCCCGCGTCCAGTTCGAGCACGCCGAGCAGCGCGGCCCAGAACCTCTCCTCGATGGCCCCGACCGCCATATGCCCGCCGTCGGAGGTCCGGTAGGTGTCGTAGTACGGCGCGCCGCTGTCGAGGATGTTCCCGCCTCGCTGCCCTGGCCAGACGCCGGACGCCCGCAGCCCGTGCAGGTGTGTCGTGAGCAGCGCGGCACCGTCCACCATGGACGCGTCGACCACCTGGCCCTTACCGGAGACGGTACGTTCGTGCAGGGCGGCGAGGATGCCCATGGCCAGCAGCAACCCGCCACCACCGAAATCGCCGACCAGGTTCAGCGGAGGCACCGGGCGCTCCCCCGCGTGACCGATCGGGTCGAGCGCTCCCGCCAGCCCGATGTAGTTGATGTCATGCCCCGCGACGGCCGCCAGCGGGCCGTCCTGGCCCCAGCCGGTGATCCGGCCGTACACCAGCCCTGGGTTGCGCGCATGCACCTGCTTCGGACCCAGCCCCATGCGCTCGGTCACCCCTGGCCGGAAGCCTTCGACCAGCACGTCCGCGGACTCGGCGAGCCGCAGCACCAGTTCGACGCCCGCTTCGCTCTTGGTATCGACGCCGATCGTGCGCCGAGACCGCATCAACGGATCCTCGGGGAAACTCAGCACGTCCGCGGCAGGTTTCGCCCGGTCCACCCGGATCACCTCGGCCCCGAGATCAGCCAACACGGTGCAGGCGAACGGGGCGGGCGCCAGCCCGGCCAACTCGATCACCCGCAGTCCGGCCAGTGGCCCTGCGCCCATCGCCGTCAACCTCCTGTTTGCGCTCGTGGTGACGAGCGCTGCTTGTGACGAGCGCTGCGCCTCACAGCGTGCGGGAGATGATTTCCTTCATGATCTCGTTGGTGCCGCCGAAGATACGTGACACCCGGACGTCGGCCCAGGCGCGCGCGATCGGGTACTCGCTCATGTAACCGTAGCCGCCGTGCAGCTGCACGCAGTCATCGATGACCTTGTTCACACGCTCGGTGGTCCACAGCTTCGCCATCGCCGCGCCCTTGACGTCCAGTTCACCGCGCAGATGCCGCTCGATGCACTGATCGACGAACGCCCGGGCCACCGCGGCCTCGGTCGCGCAGTCCGCCAGCACGAACTTGGTGTTCTGGAAGCCGGCGACCGGGCGGCCGAACGCGGTGCGCTCGTTGGTGTATTCCAGCGTCTGCGCGAGGGCCGCCTCCATCCCGGCGGCCGCGGTCACCGCGATCAGCAGCCGCTCCTGCGGCAACTGCTGCATCATCTGGACGAAGCCGAGCCCCTCCTGGTCGCCGAGCAGGTTGGCGGCGGGCACCCTGACGTTGTCGAAGAACAACTCGGCGGTGTCCTGCCCCTTCAAACCGATCTTGTCAAGCACCCGGCCCCGGCGGAATCCCTCGGTGCTGGTCTCGACGACGACCAGCGAGACTCCCTTCGCCCCGCCGTCCGGATCCGTCTTGACGGCCAGCACCAGCAGGTCGGCGAGGCCACCGTTGGTGATGAAGGTCTTCGACCCATTGATGACGTACTCGTCACCGTCGCGTACCGCGCGCGTCTTGATGGCCTGCAGGTCGGAGCCGGTGCCGGGTTCGGTCATGCAGATGGCGCCAACGAACTCACCACTTGCCATCTTCGGCAGCCAGCGCTTCTTCTGCTCCTCGCTGCCGTAAGCGAGCAGATAGTGGGCGACGATCCCGTTGTGCACCGAGACCCCCCACGCGGCGTCGCCGCAGTAGGCCTGCTCTTCGTACAACACTGCTTCGTGGGCGAAGGTGCCACCGCCCCCGCCGTACTCCTCGGGGATCGAGAGGCACAGCAGCCCGATATCCCCGGCACGGGTCCAGAGGTCGCGATCGACCTGCTTCTGTTCGATCCAGCGTTCCTGGTTCGGCGCGAGTTCCTTCTCCGCGAAGCTGCGGGCGAGTTCACGAAAGGCGTCGAGGTCGGAGTTCATCCAGGACGAGCGCAGACCGAGTTGGCTGACCACGGTGAAACCTCCGATGTTGGGAAGTGATGAAACAATCTAGTTGGAATGTAACTCCCGCCTCGAACTTACCGGCAACAGTGATTGGAAGTAAAGTCCCCAGCGTGCTCACACCAGAGGACCCCAACTCGCGGCCGCACCGTACCCAGGCGGAACGCAGCGAGCACACCAAGGCCCTGCTGCTTGACGCGACGATCGACTGCCTTGTGGACCTCGGCTATGCCCGTACCTCGGTGAACGAGATCTGCAAGCGCGCGGGAGTGTCGCGGGGCGCCCAGCAGCACCACTTCGCCACCAAGGCGGAGCTGATGGCCGAGGCGGTGCGGCACCTGGTTCACCGCATCGAGGCGCAACTGTCCGACACCATCGGCGACCCACCGGCGCGCGAACAGCTGGTGAGCACCGGGATCGACCTGTTGTGGCAGTCCTACTCCGGCACCCTGTCAGCGGCCGTCCTTGAGCTGTGGGTCGCAGCCCGCACCGAACCCGAACTCAAGGCCGCCATGCTGCCGGTAGACAGGGCACTCGGTCGCTCCACGCTGGCGCTCTACCGCAAGCTCGCCCCCAGCGACTCCACTGAAACGCGCACCGAGACGCTGTTCTGGCTGACCGTCAACCTCACCAGGGGCCTCGCGCTGGATGCCGAGATCGGTGGCGACTCGCAACGTCACCGGCACCTGCTCGATGAGTGGAAGCGCATCGTAGTTCAGCAGTACGGCTCAGCGATACCGCTGAGCGGTACCGCCACGAACGGCTGACATAACACGGCGGGGGCCACGGCGAATCCGCTGACACGCACCAAGCCGCACGGAGTCGCGACATATCCGCCGCCTCGGTGAGTCTCACTGCGAGGTAAGGAAACCGGACGTACCGTCGATATACCAGTTGTACGGAGCGGGAGGTTCGCCGTGCACCGGATTTGGATGGCCGCGGGTGCAGCGCTGATGGCGTGCGCGCTGGTGGGTGTCCTGCTGGGTGCCTACCTCCACGAAGTCCAGCGGCCACGCCCTGCGCAGCAGGCCACGATGCCCAGCACCAGCACCACGGTGAGCACCACCGTGTCCACCGTGATCGTCACCGTCGTGCGGAAGCAGGCCGCCGTACGCGACGACGATTCCACGCACGCGCGGCAACCACCCACGCCGCGCGGACCGTCCCCGGTGCGGGTGACGACCACCAACGTGCCAGATCCGCCGACCTCGGCCGCTCCGACGTCGTCGGACCCGACTGGGATCGCGGGGCCACCCGGGCATACCGCGCCACACCCACCGACCTGCACCCAGCACAAGGTGCGGGTGTGCTATCTACCGCAGGCACCGTGACATGCCTCGGTCAGCCCTCAAGCAATCCCCGCTCGTAGGCGGTGGCGACCGCCTCGGCGCGGCGGGTCACGCCCAGTTTCGCCATCACCCGAGACAGGTGGACGCTCACCGTCTTCTCACTGATGTAAAGCTCCTCACCGGCCTCCCGGTTGGTGCGCCCCCGAGCCACCAGCTCCAGCACCGAGCGTTCCCGTGGCGTCAGCGGGTCGGAACCGCTCGCCTGCCCCGTTCCTGTGGACAGCCGCGCCCGACGTGCCAACCCGGCGACCGCATCGGCGAGTGGCGTGGCCTCCAGCTTGCGCGCCACTTCCCCCGCGGCGGTGAGTTCGGTGGCAGCGACCTGCCGATCGCCTGCAGCGAGCAGCGCGGCCGCGTACCGCCATCGGGCCACCGCGCGCCGGTAGATCTCGCCGTAACCGAATGCCTTCACCGCCGCGCGCCACGCCGCGACCGAGCCCGCGCCGCCCTCCACCCTGCTGTGCTCGGCGCGGGCCATTGCCAGCCACGCCCGCCCCTCCGGCCCCAGCGAGCCGCTCCGGATACGGCCTGACACCGCGACAGCTTCGGCGTGCGCCAGCAGCTCGTCGGCCGCCTGCCGATGCCGCAAGCCGACCTCGGGTGCACGGCCGGCGAGGTCGGCATGCGCGGAGAGCGCCAGCGCGGCAACCCGAATCGTCGGCGGCGACGTCGACTCGCCCAGCTTTGCGAACCAGTCGAGCAGATCATCGATACGCGCGATCGCCAGCTCGGCATCGCCCTGCCACAGGGCGATCTCCGCTCCGCACCCGCCTGCGTAATACGCGATCTGAGAGTCCCTTGCCCAGTCCGGACGCAGCGTCCGCAGCAGCTCAGCGGCCTCGGCGAACCGGCCTCGGCCGACCTGCACGTGCAGCGCGGCCGCCGCCACCCGCAGCGCAACGGTGTCAGAGACATGGCGGCCGGGCGGTTCAGCGGCCGTCTCGCCTGCATCCCAATCGCCCGTCAGGTACGCCAGGACGATGCGCAGCACCCGCAGCTCCAGGCCGTAGGTGCTCCAGGTCATGCCCATGACCATTGCCCGCTCGACACCGCTTTCGCAGGCGGCGCGGGCGGGCCGCAGCTGGCCGCGCTCCAGATGATGCAGGCTGAGCATGCAGTGCGCCCGCAGCTCGGGGCTCCACGAATCGGCAGCCGCGGCCCGCTGCGCGGCGGCCTGGAAGTTCGCGCGCGCTTCCGACGGCCGGTCCGCCATGTCATCGAGCAGGCCGATTGTCGTCAGCGCTTCGGCCTCGGCTCCGCCGATACCGATAGTCCTGGCGTCGGTCAACGCGAGCGCGGCCATCCGGCGGGCCTGCGCGACGTCGGATTTCCGCAACAGCTCGGCGTGCACGGCAAGCACCCAGACTCTGATTCGGCTTGCCGGCAGGTCGGCGACGAGCTGCCAGGCGTGCTCGATCACGGAAGGAGCTTCGCAGTCGGGGTCCTCGACCGCGAGCAGGGCGGCCGCCAGCCGCCACCGGCTGGCGGCCGCCAGCTCGGCATCCGCCAACCCGTCGGCTTTGGCCACCGCGCCCCTTGCGTAGCTGATCGAGCGCTCAGGGGCGCCCGATCCCTGACACATCACCGACGCCTTGCGCAGCAGGCCCACCTCGTCGACATCCGCAGGCCGCTGCTCGGCAGGCACGGCATCCCAGAGCTGCAGCGCCTGCTCGATATGGCGCAACGCCTCGGCAGGCGCGGCTTGGCGCTCGGCCTCTTTGCTCGCGGCCACCGAAGCCGCTAGCGCCTGCGGCAGCGCGTGACTTTGCAAGCTGTGGTGCGCCAGCGCGGCCGCGACACCCGGTCCCGAGTCGCAGGCGAGCGCTGCCGCGTAGCGGGCGTGCAACCGCACCCGCTCACCCGGCAGCAGGTCGCCGTATACGGCCTCCCGCAGCAGCGCGTGCCGGAAGGAGTACATGTCGCCGTCCACCACCAGCACGTGCAGCTGGACCGCCTCCCGCACCGCGGCGTCAAGTTCCGGTCCGCCCATCTCGGCCACCGCTTGCAGCGCGGTGTGCCGTATCCGCCTGCCGTGCACCGACGCCAGCCGCACGACCTCCTGCGCGGTCGCGGAGAGCCGCTCCATCCTGGCGAGTAGCACGTCGGCCAGCGCGGCAGGCATCTCTTCGCCACAGTCGACGCAGGTGGCGAGCAGTTCCTCCACGAAGAACGGGTTGCCCTCGCTGCGGGCGACCACCTGCTCGGCGACCGCCTCCGACAGCGGTTCGTCGGCGAGCGCGGCCACGAACGCCCGCGTGTCCGCTACCGCGAGCGGCCCAAGGTCGACCCGCTCCACCACCTGGCTGCGCACAAGCTCGGTGAGCAACGGACGCAGCGGATGACGCCGATGCAGATCGTCGGTGCGATAGGTCGCCAGTATCAGCAATCGTTGCGCCCGCAGTCTGGCGACAAGGAAGTGCAGCAGGTTCCGGCTGGACTCGTCGGCCCAGTGCAGGTCCTCGACGACCAGCAACACCGTCTGCCGCTGCGCCAGGTCAGTGAGCAGCCCGAGCACCGCGTCGAACAGCTGCAGCTGCCCGGCGTCGCGATCACCGCCGGAACGCGTCGCGCGAGGCACAGGTGCCACCGGGCTGAACTCCGCCTCGACGGGCAGCGCCAGCCCTCGCAGCAACCTGCCGAGCGCGGGCCTTGACTCCAACTCGGCGGCGTGCGCCGCTCCCAGTTGCCCGAGCGCCTCACTGAAAGGTAGGTACGGCAACGCGCCCTCGCCGGACTCCAGGCAGTGCCCGACCAGCGTCATCGCGCCGTCGCTGGCGGCATGCCGAACTAGCTCGGCGACGAGCCGGGACTTGCCGACACCCGCGTCTCCGGCCAACAGCACCGCGGTCGGCGTGCCGTCGGCCGCCTGCCGCTGCGCCGCACGGAGCAGGTCCATCTCCGCTACGCGAGCTTGCAGCGGGATACCGGAGCCAAGTCTGGGCACAAGCTCCATTATCCGGCACCGTCACGCCGCTGTGTCAGAGGCACGCGCCACGAGGCGCCACGCCTTCCGGATAGCCCACCTCGGCCGTTGTGACCGGGCCCCCACAGTCGTGCGGTGCCTTGGCCGCCACAGGTCCGCGAGCATGTGCCTGCGGTACGCCGTCTCGGCCTGCATGAACTCAATTCCCCATGTCATCATGGTCACCTCGTCACTCGTTGTGCTGACGAGTTCAAGGTTCGTGCTGAGGGGCGTGGCCGGGCATCGGATGATCGCGCAGCATACGGCACGCGAACTTTATGCCTGTGGCGCTGAGGCTGCCCGATCCCAGGGTAAGGGCATCGTCACCGCACTGAGGGGCGGCCACAGTGGCCGCCCCAACCTCAGGTATCGGTGTCGAATCGGGTCACGAGGCGCGCCCCGTCGCGGCGTGCAGGAAGCTGCGCCAGCAGCGCTCGTCGAACTGGAGTGTGCCACCTCGCGGGTTCTTGGAATCGCGCACCGCCGCGGCGGCGGCAACCGGGTAAGCGACTTCGACGCAGTCATTTCCTGCGCCGGAGTAGCTGCTCTTGCGCCACCACAGGCGGTCGCCGCCGCCGGACGCACCACATACCAACACTCCGTGCTCCCTTCGTGCTGGGGGCTTCGGTCGATGGCTTGCCGGCGAGACCGGGCCACCGTTCCATGCGCCCCTCAGGACAACTGATCGGCCGTTGCCGCGACCGTCTCCAGCGATTCATCCGGGCCGAGGGCAGATGCTCGCAAATGGTCAAACATCAACGTATAGGTCTTGACGTCTGATTGTTCCTCCAAATAGACGCCCGTCGTGGTGTTTTCCACGTACACCACGTCCGGATCGGCGGGTTCCGGGAAGCTCAGTATGAGAAATGGCCCCTCCATCCCAGGATGCGCACCCACACCGAAAGGGACAATCTGCAATGTAACGTGCGGCAATGCCGCCCACTCGCACAGCCGGCGCAACTGCCGTTGCTGCACATCGGCTCCGCCGACGATGCGGTGCAGCACCGCTTCGTCGAGCACGGCCCAGTACTCAGGAGGATCCGGCTCGGTCAGCAGCCGCTGACGCTTCATCCGGCCGGCGACCCTGCGCTCGACCTGCGCTTCCAGTGCATCCGGTCGAATCGACTTGATCACAGCTCGGACATATTCCTCGGTCTGCAGCAGGCCGGGCACTAGCAGCGCCTGAAAGGTGCGCAGCGACGCCGCCTCGGACTCCAGCCCGACGAAAGCGCCCGTGAACACCTCGCTGTAGGCCTGCCACCAGCCCTTCTGGCGTGCCTGCCTGGCAAGCTGGACCAGCGCCTCGCACTCGTCGGAGCCGATACCATAGAGCGCGAGCATGTCCCTGGCATCGCGGGGCGTGACACCGACCTGGCCGGTCTCTATCCGACTCACCTTCGATGCCGAACACTCCAGCTTCTCCCCGACCTCATCAATCGTCAGCCCGGCCCTGTCCCGCAACCGTCGCAGTTCACTGGCAAGCCTGCGACGGCGCACCGTGGGACTGTGCACTCTGGCCACACGTCTCACCCCGCATTCAGTTCGCGCACAGTGTGGAAGAAACTCGCGCGAAGCGCCACTATCGTCATCCGATCGTGTAATGCAACTTGCACATTGCGTCATTCCGTTGAATGCTGAACGATATACGTAGGGAGCGCGGATCGTCGGACATCGCCTCCCAGGCAACACGACCCGGGAGGGCAGCGTATGGCACAACCCCATCTCGGCGTGCGCCATGCTCCGACGGCGAGCGGCAACTCCACAGGCGTGGTCTACCGTGAGTTGCACGAATCGGTCCGCCACCGACTCGCCGATCTGGAAGCGCTCTCGGCCACCTCGGACGGCCCCGCCACCGCGGAGCTGGCGAGGGAAGAACTACCCAAGCTGATCGCCGGGCTTCGTGCGCTGCTCGAAGCACATCAGCCCGACGGCCGCGGCCACTGCCCCACCTGCCGACGGCGCCTGCTGCGCAGGCGCTCGCCGTCGCCGTGCCGCGCATACCTTTCGACCTATCTGTGCCTGCTCCTCGCGGGCGATTCCGGCACCGTGAACGGCGCGGCTATGCGGAGGACGAAGGTCCCCACGGCGATGCGGCACGCCAGCTGAGCGCCCGACGCTCGATCTCCCGGTTGGGAAGGCCTCCCTTCTCCCGGGTATAGGCGC
>JBOHEL010000200.1:0-8462 GCA_050700995.1 Sciscionella sp.
AGTCCTCGCGGCACTGCGTGTCGAACCGTCCATCCTGCTTCCGGGCCCTGGTGATGTAATCGGCGCGTTCCGCGACATGTTCTCCAGTTCGAGCATATGGGTTGACCTGCGGGCAAGTGGTGAGGAGCTGCTCTACGGTTTTCTTCTCGCGGCCGGCGTCGGCATCCTCCTTGGCCTGGCGATTGGCTGGTATCGTCGCGTAGGGTACATTTTTGATCCATTCATCAACTTCTTCTATGCGGTGCCTCGCATCGCACTCTTTCCCCTGCTAATTATCTGGCTGGGGATCGGACTGACATCGAAGATATCATTAGTCTTTCTGGTCGGGGTTTTTCCCGTGATCATCAATACCAGCAGTGGCGTTCGCAATCTGGACCCGCAACTGCTGCGAACTGCTCGGTGCTTCGGTGCGAGTGACCTGCAGATTTTCCGAACGGTGGCATTGCCCGGCTCCGTTCCGTTCATTCTGAGCGGCCTCCGGCTAGCCGTCGGGCAGTCCTTGATCGGGGTGTTCGTGGCGGAGTTGCTTGGCGCGCAGCACGGGATAGGGATGCTGATGACCAACGCCGGTGATCAGTTCCAGACCGCGACGGTGTTCGCCGGCCTTTTCATCTTCGCGTTGGCCGGTGTGCTGCTGACCTCACTGGTTCGACGGGCTGAGCGCCACTTCGATGCCTGGCGCTTGTGAGACGCAAACTGTCGTGACAAACGGAGGTAACGTGTAATGCAAGCGCCTTATCGTCTTTCGCGTACCCGGTTACTTGGTGCACTATGTGCGGTAGTCGCGGTGGCCGTGACCGCGGCGTGCGGGGGCGGGGGATCGTCGTCAGGCACCAGTGGTGGCGCTACGACTCATCTCAAGGTCTCCTACAGTGAAACGGTGGCCGACGAACTGCCACTCTGGATCGCGGTGGACGGCGGCTACTTCAAGAAGCAAGGGCTCGATGTAACGCTGACCGAGATCACCGGAAAGAACGGGGTACCTGCCCTCCTCTCGGGGCAGGTGCAGTATGCGTCCATCGGGGGGACAGAGGTGCTGTCCGCGGCCGCCAACGGTGCGGATGTCAAGTACCTCGCGACACTGACGCCTATCTACGCTTACGAGATGTACTCGCAACCCGACCTCCGCACTCCGGACTCGCTTAAGGGGAAGCGCATCGGGATCACCAGCACGAGCGGATCGTTGTACCTCGGTACCGTGCTCGCCCTCAAGCAGATGGGGCTTTCGGTCTCTGATGTGCGTATCACCGCCCTTGGTTCGGTGGCCAACGTTAACAATGCCCTTCTCAGCGGAAATATCTCCGCGGCAGCGTCACATCCGCCTGCGACGGCGAAGTTCGACAAGAAGCATCTGAACGTGCTTGTCGACCTTGCCACGAAGAAGATTCCTGCCGCACAGGTCGGCATCGCAGCGCTCTCCTCCTACGCCAAGTCCAACCCGGAGGTGACGCAGAAGTTCATGCGGGCGCTCATCCAGGCCACGCAGCGGGAGAAGAGCGACAAGGCCTATGCGGTAAAGGAACTACGGAAACACTTGAAGGTGACTGACCAGGATGCCTTGGACCTGACATACAACTATTACGCGAAAGAAGTGGTGCCGAACGTGCCGGTGCCGGAGGTTTCCCAGTTCGAGCCGTCGAAGAAGAGCCTCTCGAAGGGCAACCCCAAGGTCGGCGATGTTGATCTGTCGACGCTTATCGACCCTTCATATGTGAAGAAGGCAGCGGCCGACCTCGGGGTATCCAAGTGACAATGTGGTGAGGGCGGGGCCGCGCTTTGCCCGGCCCCGCCTGCCGGCGCCAGGCAGGGCATAATAGTGGTATGTTGACTGGTTTTGATCAGTACCGGACCGACGTCGATGGCGTAAGTGTCCACGCCGAGGTCGGCGGGAGTGGGCCGCCGGTGCTGCTGCTGCACGGGTATCCGCAGACCCACGTCATGTGGCATCGGGTGGCACCGGTGCTCACGACGGACCACACCGTTGTCGCCGCCGACCTGCGGGGTTACGGGGACTCCGGGAAACCGGCTGGCGGGACAGATCACGCTGGCTACGGCAAGCGAGCGATGGCCGCCGACCAGGTCGGGCTGATGCGCGCACTGGGTTTCGACAGCTTCGCCGTCGTCGGCCATGATCGGGGAGCTAGGGTGGCCCAGCGCATGTGCCTGGACTGCCCGGAACAGATCGACCGCATCGCGGTGCTCGATATCGTGCCGACCCGGCACATGTTCGCGACCCGCGGACCGGACCTTCGCCCACGGCTACTACCACTGGTTCTTCCTCTCGCAGCCAGAAGATCTGCCAGAACACCTCATCGGTTCCGATCCGGAGTACTACCTGCGACACAAGCTGGGTCAGTGGTCAGTCGACACCGCGGGGTTCGCGCCCGAGGCGGTTGCCGAGTACGTCCGCTGTTTCTCCGATCCCGCCGCGATCCACGCCAGCTGCGAAGACTACCGGGCCGCCGCGACGATCGACCTCAGGCACGACGACATCGACGCGGAGTCCGGGCGCCGTGTCCGATGCCCGCTGCTGGCAATGTGGGGCAACCGCGGCTTCGTCGGGCAACACTACGACGTCGAGGCGGTCTGGCGTGACTACGCCGACGACGTGCGCGGTGCGGGCCTGAACTGTGGACATTTTCTAGCTGAGGAAACTCCCGAGGCCACGGCCGCCGCCCTCACCGAATTCCTCGCCATCCGAACCTCACCATGAGTACTTTCCCGTGCTATAGCACGGGAAAGTACTCATGGTGAGTCGTTCGCGAACCAGCTGCGCTAAAAGGTCTTTACAGCGACACTTTAATCGTGTATTCAGTATCCATGCAGAACGGCAGCGGTCCCCGGTACCGAGGGCCCCTATGGCGTGGCTTGTGCGCGGCGGGTCTGCTGATCGTCGTGGCGCTGATGCTGTCCTCCTGCGTGGCGAGTGTGACCGGAGGTGTCCGCAGGCAGGGCTATGCGGTAGTGGCGCTCGCCGAGGCTCCGGACGCGTTGGATCCAACGACGGCGAGCACTTTCGTCGGGCGCATCGTGTACGCGAATATGTGCGAGAAGCTCTACGATGTCAATTCCGGTTTGCACCTTGTGCCGCAGTTGGCCGCAGCGATGCCGAAGATCAGCGACGGTGGCCGCACCTATACGATCCGGCTGCGTAAGGGGATCCTGTTCAATGACGGCACGGCGCTGACCGCCGCTTCGGTGGTTCGCACGCTGTATCGGGACAAGACCGACAAACTGTCCGAGCGAGCTTCGGAGCTCAAGGCGGTGTCCTCGGTACAGGCGATCGGACCACTGACGGTTCGACTGCGGCTTTCGCACCCGTTCGCCCCGCTGACGTCGATACTGGCCGACCGTTCCGGGATGGTGCTCTCTCCAGCAGCGTTGCGGAAATACGGCGACCATTTCGCGCAGCACCCGGTCTGCGTCGGCCCGTTCAGCTTCCAGTCGCGACCCAGTGCCGACGAGATCAACCTGGTGCGGTCGAACTATTACTACGACCGCGACAAGGTCAAGCTGCCCGGTATCACGTTCCGCGCCGTGCCACAGGCGAACGTGCGAGCAGCCGACCTGCGCGCCGGTGATGTCGACGTCATCGACAGAGCCAGCCCGCAGGACCTTTCGACGCTGAGTGAGGACCCGAGCTTGCGCGTGCAAGCGGTGACTTCGCTTGGCTACCAAGGCATCACGATCAATATCGGGAATGCCCACGGTGCCACCAACCCCCCTGCCACTCCGGATTTCGCGCTGGCGCGGCAGCAGCAGTTGCGGGAAGCCTTCGACCTGTCGCTGAACCGTAAGGCAATCAACACGGTGGTGTTCGACGGCGCCTACGTACCGGATTGCTCGCCGATCCCGCCGAACAGCCCATGGGCGGTGCACATTCACTGCACCGGCCGCAACTTGGCCAAGGCCAAGGCACTGGTGCGCGCTTCCGGCGTGAAGACACCGATTCCCATCACCTTGACCGTGCAGAACAACGCCGAGGGGGAGCAACTGGGTACGATCGTGCAGGCGATGGCCAAGGACGCCGGGTTCGCCGTGAGCGTGGAACCGAGCGAATTCGCGACAGCGCTGGCTGCGGCGAAGAACGGCAAGTTCCAGTCATTCCAGGTTGGCTGGTCCGGCAGGCTCGATCCCGATCAGGACATCTCGCAGATGGTGTTGCCCGGTTCCGCGTTGAACTACTCGGGTATGCACGATCCGAACATCATCAAGCTGGTCGATGCCGCGCGCACGAGTACCGATCCCGCGCAGCGCAGGCAGCTGTACACCAAACTGGTGACCTCGATAAACAAGAAACTGGGAATCATTTATCTTTACCACGAGAAATATATTCTCGGCTTGCGTAAGGATATCTCTGGTGTCGCCTTCTACGGTGACGGGTTGATCAGGCTGAAGACCGCGCAACTGAATCACTGAAGAATATCCGGCGGCCGCGAGACCATTCGCGATATAAGGAGCGAAGCGATGGGCTGGTATCTGGCTAGGCGTGGTGGCGCCGCGCTGGTGACGCTGTTGCTGGCCAGTATCTGCGTATTTCTCGCAGTGCGGGCCCTGCCAGGAGGCCCCGCGGTAGCGTTGTCCTCGGAGAGCAGTGACCCCGCGGTGATCGCCGCGATCACTCACAAGTACGGCTTCGACCAGCCTATCCCAGTGCAGTACTGGCATTGGATCGTGCTTGCACTGCAAGGTAATTTCGGCGACTCACCTTCCACAGGCCTGCCGGTGTCCTCGGTGCTAGCCAACCGCATCCCGGTCACCCTGGAACTGGCGATCCTGGCACTGCTGATCGCCGCATTGATCGGAATCCCGGCCGGCGTGCTGGCCGCGCGAAAGCCTGGTGGGCCGGGCGACTACCTGGCGAACGGCGTGGCGCTCGGCGGTTTGTCGATACCGCACTTCTGGTTTGGGATACTGCTGATCCTCGGTTTGTCGGTGTCGCTGCACCTGTTACCGGCGGCCGGATTCGTTCCCATCATGGTTGACCCGGTAGGAAATCTGGCGCATATGGTGATGCCGGCTGTGGTACTCGGCGCCGGGCTCGCTGCCGTGGTGATGCGCCAGACCCGCTCGGCTGTGATCTCGGCGCTGCGATCGGATTATGTGCGCACGGCAAGGGCCAAGGGCATGTCGGAGTGGACGGTGGTGGCCAGGCACGCGCTGCGCAACAGTCTCGTCACCGTGGTCACCGTGCTGGGACTGCAGTTGGGCGCGCTGATCGCGGGCGTGGTGACCGTCGAGGAGGTTTTCGATATTCCAGGGCTAGGTCAGCTCACGCTGAATTCGGTATTCCAGCGTGACTATCCGACACTGCAAGCGGTGGTATTGCTGACCGCCGCCGGCTACGTTATCGCCAACCTACTTGTAGATGTGGCTTATTCGGTGCTCAATCCCCGAATCCGTGTGACGGGAGCTCCCGCGTGATTACCGACGAAGTATTTCTGAGCGCGGAGGTGTCATGACTACTGTCGCTGGAGCCCTCGATTCCCGTAGCGTCGCCCGTCGCCGTGCCCGCCGCCGGTTGACCGCGCGCCCGTTGTCGGTGCTCGGCGCCGCCGGTGCGGCCATCGCGATAGTGGTGGCCCTGCTCGCGCCGCTGATCTCCCCGCACGACCCGGCAGCCACCAATTTCGCCGCCGTGCTGGCGCCGCCGTTCCACGGCGGCCATCTGCTCGGCACCGACCAACTCGGCAGGGACATGCTGTCGCGGATGTTCTACGGCGCGCGGGCGTCGCTGGAAGCCGGGGTGCTGGCGACGGTGCTCGGCACGGTGGTCGCGGTGCCGATCGGGTTGGTGGCGGGGTATTACGGGCGCTGGGTCGACACCGTGATCTCCCGGATCGTTGACGTGGTGCTGTCTTTTCCCTTCCTGATCATCGCGGTCGGTCTCGCCGCTGCCCTCGGGCCTTCGCTGTCGAACGCGATCCTCGCACTGGGTATCGCACAGGTGCCCAACGTGGTGCGTGTAGTGCGCGCCGAGGTGATGGCACAACGGGATCTGGAGTACGTGCAGGCCGAGACGGTCAACGGCACCCCGACCCGCGTTGTGCTTTTCCGCCACATCCTGCCCAACGTGCTCAACCCGATTGTGGTGCAGGCCAGCGTCGCGATCCCCACTGCGATCGTCGGCGCTGCCATCCTGTCGTTCCTCGGCCTCGGCGTGCAGCCGCCGACCGCGGCATGGGGCAACATGCTGTCCCAGGCGCAGACCTACCTCTCGCAGGCGCCGTGGCTCGGCGTGTTTCCAGGGGTAGCGATCTTTCTGACGACGTTGTCGTTCAACCTGCTCGGAGACGGCGTGCGTGACGCTCTCGATCCGAGGATGTTGCCGTGAACACACCCGTACTGGACATTCGCGACCTGCGGGTGCGTTTCGACACCGACGAGGGGCCGGTGCTGGCGGTCGACGGCTTGTCGTTGTCGGTCGCAGAGAACGAGGTACTCGCCGTGGTGGGGGAGTCCGGCTGCGGCAAGTCGGTGACCTCGCTCGCGGTGCTCGGCCTCACCCCTCCGCACGCGCGCGTCAGCGGGTCGATCCGGCTTTGCGGCAGGGAACTGACGACCCTGCCGAACAAGCAACTGCGCCACATCAGGGGGCGTGAGGTGGCGATGGTGTTCCAGGAACCCATGAGTTCCCTCAATCCGGTCTTCACCGTCGGCAGGCAGATCGGCGAGGTCCTCACCCGTCATGAAGGGCTTTCCAAGAAATCGGCGCGGGCGCGCACCGTCGAACTGCTCGACCTTGTGCGAATCCCGGCGGCCGCGAGCAGGCTCGACGAGTACCCGCACCAGCTTTCCGGCGGCATGCGGCAGCGCGTGATGATCGCGATGGCGGTCGCCTGCAACCCGAAGCTGATCATCGCCGACGAGCCGACCACCGCGCTTGACGTAACGATTCAGGCGCAGGTGCTCGACATTCTGCGACAGTTGCGCCGTGACCTCGGCACCGCGGTTGTGCTGATCACCCACAACCTCGGTGTCGTCGCCGACATCGCCGACCGGGTGGTGGTGATGTACGCCGGGCACAAGGTCGAGCAGGGCGGGGTGGCGGAGCTGTTCGCCAACCCGCAGCATCCCTATACCGCGGGGCTGCTCGGCGCGGTTCCCCACGGCGGTGACAGGTCACGGCTCGTCGAGATCCCCGGCCTGGTTCCGGTACTGCGTGAAAAGCCCGCCGCATGTGTGTTCTCGCAACGCTGTTCGCGCGTTCAGCACGATTGCGAGCAGCTGATGCCCGAGGTTACCGAGACCAGTGCGGGGCAGTTCGCCGCGTGCCTGCATCCAGGAAGCAGAGAGGTGTTGACCCCGTGACCGAGCCGGTGCTGGATGTCCGAGGCCTGACCAAGCGATTCCGGGTGCCGCGCAGTGCGGGGGGTGGTGTGGTGCACGCCGTTGAGGGGGTGGATCTGAGGATCGGCGACGGCGAGATCGTCGGCCTGGTCGGTGAGTCCGGCTCCGGAAAGTCCACGGTTGGTAGGTGCGTCGTGCGGCTGCTCGAACCCGACGGCGGGACGGTTCGCCTCGCCGGGCGGGACATCACTCATCTCACGCAGCGGCAACTGCGCGAGGTGCGAGATCAGGTGCACATGGTGTTCCAGGATCCGTACTCATCGCTGAACCCTCGGATGACCGTCGGTGCCATCGTTGCCGAGCCGCTGCGCCGCAGACATCAGCTGGGGCGCCGCGACGCGGAGCAGCGCAGCGCGGAGCTACTGACGAAGGTCGGGCTTCCCTCGGGACTGCGTGACCGTTACCCGCACGAGCTCTCCGGTGGGCAGCGCCAGCGGATCGGGCTGGCACGTTCCCTCGGCGTAGGGCCGCGGTTGCTCGTCGCCGACGAGCCCATCTCCGCGCTCGATGTCTCGGTGCAGGCGTCGATTCTCAACCAGTTGCGCGATCTGCAGGCCGAGCTCGGATTCTCCTGCCTTTTCATCGCTCACGACCTGAGTACCGTGGAGTTCCTCTGTGACCGGGTGGCGGTGATGTATCTCGGGCAGCTGGTCGAGGTCGGTAGCCGGGAGGAGATCTTCACCAACGCCAAGCACCCTTATACCCAGTCCCTGCTTGCTGCCGCCGTCACGCCCGACCCGGTGACCCAGCGCGCGAAGCGGCGGGTGGTGCTGGCGGGGGATATCCCCAGCCCCATCGACCCGCCGACGGGCTGCCCGTTCCACACCCGATGCCCGGTGGCCGAACTGCCCCGCTGCCGCCAGGATCCGCCTACCATCGAGTTGGGGTCCGACCACTGGACGCGATGCCACCTCGTCACCTCCGACGGCGACAGCCCGCGGTTGCTCGCCATCGCCGAGTGATATCCGCGCCGCCCATTCGACCGGAAAGACATCTCACGAGGTTAGAAGTCAAGCCGCGAGGGCGGGAGGAGGTGGAAACGCGCGATGTTCGTCGTAGGGGCAGCGGGTTTGCAGGCAGTGGTGGAGTTGGCCGAGGAACTTGTTGAACAG
>JBOHEL010000201.1:0-8454 GCA_050700995.1 Sciscionella sp.
GTGGCGCAGGGAGAAGGTCGTCCACGACGGCAAGCACTACCGGATTCCGCTGCCTGCGGAGGAGGGCACCGGGCTCGGTAAGCCCCTGAAGATCATCAACCATCCGGTGCGCGACAGGATTCCGATTGTGCTCGCCTCGATCGGCCCGAAGAACGTCGCGATGACCGCGGAGATCGCCGAAGGCTGGGAGCCGATCTTCTTCCACCCGGAGAAGGCGGCCGACGTGTGGGGCGAGTCGCTTGCGGCGGGCAAAGCGAAGCGCGACCCCGCGCTCGGCGAGTTGCAGGTGTACGTGGGCACCGCCCTCGCGATCGGTGAGGACGTCGAACCGTTGCTACAGGGCGTCCGCCCGATGCTCGCGCTCTACATCGGCGGCATGGGTGCCAAGGGCAAGAACTTCTACAACGACCTGGCGAGGCGGTACGGCTATGAGGCCGAGGCTGAGCGTATCCAGGATCTGTATCTGGATGGCAAGCGGGAGGAAGCCGCCGCTCAGGTGCCCGACGACCTGGTGCGTGCGGTGTCGCTCATCGGTCCGTCGGGCTACGTCAAGGAGCGGGTCGCCGCGTTCGCGGAGGCCGGTGTCACCACACTGAACGTCACGCCGCTCGCAGGCGACCGGGAGGGACGCGTCAAGCTCATCGAACAGTTCCGCGACCTCATCGATTGACCTCTCCGGCGCCGCGCCTACCAGGGACCTAACGGCTGGCCGCTCGTGCGGAAAGCTGCGCGGCGACGTCCTTGACCACCGGCACGATGCGGGACACCGTGTCCTTGGTGAGCCGCCCCTCCGGACCGGAGACCGAGACAGCGGCCAGTGCTGGTGCGCCGAGGACAGGCACCGCGACACAGCGGACACCGACCTCCTGCTCGCTCTCGTCCAGTGCGTAGCCGCACTCGGAAATCTGCGCGAGGTCGGCAAGCAACGCCCCGGTGTCGGTGAGGGTATTGGGCGTGTACGCGGGCATTCCGGTACGGGCCAGGATCTCCTTGACCGCCCCGACCGGTAACTGGGCCAGCATCGCCTTGCCGACTCCGGTGCCGTGTGGCAGCAGCCTGCGTCCCACTTCGGTGAACATCCTCATCGAGTGGCGGGAGGGCACCTGCGCCACATAGACGACCTCGTCACCCTCCAGCACGGCGAGGTTCGCGGTTTCCTCGACCGCGTCAACCAGTTCCGAGAGCAGCGGCCGCGCCCAGGTGCCGAACTGGCGGCTGGCGCCTTCGCCGAGCCGGATCAGCCGGGAGCCGAGCGTATAGCGCCGGTTGGTGTTCTGCCGTACGTAGCCGTGGGCGACCAGGGTGCGGATCAGGCGGTGGATGGTGGGTAGTGGCAGGCTGGTGACTGTGGCGAGTTCCGACAGGCTGGCTTCGCCTCCCGCATCGGCCAGGCCTTCCAACAGATCGAACGCGCGTTGCAGAGACTGCACGCCGCCATTGGACTCGCGCGCGGGTTTGGCCTCGGTCACCGCTGGCTCCCCTCTTCTACGTCGGTGTGGATCCTGCCAGGCTGGCCGTTGGGTGATCCAGCAGTTCGCATGGGATCGCGTTGCTATTCCGTATAGCAAAAACTATAGTCCGTTATACAAAAAACGGGAAGTGCACGAGCCTGGAGAGGAGGATCGGGAGCATGACCGACATCCGCATCGCTGGCTCCGCGGTCGACCGGAGCGAAGAGATTCTCACCCCGGAAGCGCTGGAGTTCGTCGCCGGTTTGCATCGCGCGTTCGCGCCGAGGCGCCGGGAGCTGCTCGACCGGCGGGCGGAGCACCGGTCGCGGGCGGTAGCCGCAGGTGGTCTCGACTTCCTTCCGGAGACCAAGCACATCAGGGACGCGGAGTGGCAGGTGGCGCCCGCTCCGGCCGACCTGCTGGATCGCCGGGTGGAGATCACCGGACCGACCGAACGCAAGATGGCGATCAACGCGCTGAACTCGGGCGCGAAGATATGGCTTGCCGACCTGGAGGACGCCAACACCCCACACTGGGGGAACGTGGTTTCCGGGCAGGTCAATCTCACCGACGCGGTTCGGGGCACCATCGAGCTGACATCGCCGGAGGGCAAGCGCTACACCCTGCGCGACGATGTGGAGCGGGCGGTGATGGTGGTGCGCCCGAGGGGCTGGCACCTCGACGAGCGCCACCTGCTCGTCGACGGCGAACCCGCAGTGGGTGCGCTGGTCGACTTCGGGCTGCACTTCTTCCACAACGCCAAGGAACTGCTCGCCAGGGGCAGCGGGCCGTACTACTACCTGCCGAAGACGGAGAGTCATCTTGAGGCCAGGCTGTGGAACGACGTGTTCACCAAGGCGCAGGCCGATCTAGGCGTCGCGCACGGCACGATTCGCGCCACCGTGCTGATCGAGACCATTCCTGCGGCGTTCGAGATGGAGGAGATCCTCTACGAGCTGCGTGAGCACGCTTCAGGGCTGAACGCGGGCCGGTGGGACTACCTGTTCAGCGTCATCAAGTATTTCCGCGACGCGGGCGCGGCATTCGTGTTGCCCGACCGCAACAGCGTCGGGATGACCACGCCGTTCATGCGCGCCTACACCGAACTGCTGGTGCGCACGTGTCACAAGCACGACGCCTTCGCGATGGGCGGCATGGCGGCGTTCATTCCCAACCGCCGCGACCTGGAAGTCACCGAGCAGGCGCTGGCCAAGGTGCACGACGACAAGCGACGTGAGGCGAGCGACGGCTTCGACGGCTCCTGGGTGGCACACCCCGACCTGGTGTCGATCTGCCAGGAGGAGTTCGACAAGGTGCTCGGCGACCGCCCCAACCAGCTCGACAAGCGCAGGGAGGAGGTCGAGGTCACCGCCGGTCAGCTGCTCGACATCGCCTCGGCGTCCGGCGAATCGACCGAAGCAGGGCTGCGGGGCGCCGTGGACGTCGGCGTTCGCTACATCTCATCCTGGTTGGGCGGGAACGGCGCTGCGGCCATCCACAACCTGATGGAGGATGCCGCGACCGCGGAGATCTCCCGCTCCCAGATCTGGCAATGGGTCCACAACGGTGTGGTGCTCGACTCCGGCGACAAGGTCACCGCCGTGCTGGTGCGATCCGTACTGGCCGACACCCGCGCGCAGCTGGCCGGTGAGGTCGAGCACGACCAACTCGACGCGGCGTGTGCGCTGTTCGAGCAGGTCGCGCTCGACGAGCAGTTCGTGGACTTCCTGACGCTGCCCGCCTACCAGAAGATCGACTAACCAGCACCGCACGGGTGCGGATTAGCGCTCGGCGTGCAGTGCGAGGTAGATGTCGACGCGGTTGGTGAACTCCGAGATGTCCGTGCCCAATAGCTGTTCGACGCGGCCGATCCGGTATCGCAAGGTGTTGACATGCACATGCAGGCGGCGCGCGGCAAGAGTCCACGAGCCAGAACACTCCAGGAAGGTGCGGAGTGTCCCCAGCAGGTCCGATCCGTGCACGCTGTCGTAGTCGAGTAACGGGCCGAGCAGCCGCAGCCGCAGCGACCGTCGCAGCTCGACCGGTGTCCCGGCGAGCAATAACCGGTGCGCCGGGATCTCCTCGCTGAACACCACCGAGGAGGTCCCGCCGCGCCGCTCTCCGAGCCGCATCGCGTGGCGGGCCTCCTCAACCGCACCTGGCAGCCCCGCCATCGTCACGATGCCACTGATGCCGACCAGTACCCGCTCACCGCCGAGCGCCGCTCCGGCCAGGCGCAAGACCCGCATAGCCGAGTTGGCCGCGTCCTCCGGCCACCGCTCGGCCGTGGCGAGCGCGTAGACCTGCTCGTCGACCGCGCCCACCGGGCCGCTCGCTCGGAATTCGGCAAGCAGTTCACGCAGCAGTGCGACCAGACCGGCGGTGTGGCCGCCCGCGCTCGACGCCGAGATCGCCCTGAGATGCTGGCCGGCGCTGATGCCCGCGTTGGCGAGCTGCGCGGTGAGTTCCGTGATCGAGGGCGCACCCGCGGCCAGCATGCGTAGCAGTGGCGCTGCGGCGCGATCCTCGACACTGCGCTGCTGCTCGGTCCTGGCACGCTCCAAACCGACGAGCCCTGCCAGCTCCGCTGCGACCGCGCGCTGGTCTGCCTGCCATCCGGAGCCGGAGGAGGCGACGACAAGAGACCACGGCAGTACCGCATGCGATGACCGGTTGGGAACATCGACAGCGGTGTAAGGAGAGTCGCTCGGTTGACCGGCTACCACCCGCCCGGTCGCGGTACGCACCCAGCACGGCGCCGCGAGTTCCGCCTCCCCGCTGCGCAGCAGCGCGTCCAGCCCACCGCCACCGGCCACCGTGGCGAGCAACCGCCGTTGCGGTCCGAGCGTGACGCCGCCGCGCCCGGCAGCCAACGCGAGCACCACTCGCTCGGTAATCACCGCGAAAGACAGATCGGGCGGCACCTCGATCAGCGCGAGCTGATGCCGCTCGCAGGCGCGGACCAGCGCGTCAGGAATCCCACCGAGATCGGCGCCGGACGCCGCGAGCGCGCAGGCGTCGTGCTCTGCCAGCGCACGGACGAACCTCTCAGCGTCCTCCTGGCGGTGCCACCACAGCAGGCCGCTGACGACCAACTCCCCTCCGGAAAGATACCGGCCAGGATCCGGCAGTTCGGTGCTGTAGACGTGGCTGATCTCGCGGTCAAGCAGCGCGCCGCCGAGGCATGCCGAGAGCCGCAACTCTGGCATCTCCAGCAACGCACCCACCCGCACCCTGACCTCCGGTGTCTTGCGGGACACCCGCACCCGGTCGGTCACCGTGATCGGGCTTCGCCATTGTCGATCACGCTGACCTCCGGTGTCTTGCGGGACACCCGCACCCGGTCGGTCACCGTGATCGGGCTTCGTCATTGTCGATCACGCTGACCTCCGGTACAAGCAGCGTAACCGCCACGGGCTTGTAGGAAAGCACAAAACCGGTACTTGTATCCGGCCCAGGTTTCATAGCTTGCTGACCTAGCCGGGCATGCCTCGCGCTGTGTGTACTGGATCACAGCGGTCATGGCATGTGCTAGCGCCATGGCCAGTGACGAGCAGGGAGTTGACGTGGAGTTTCTCAGGCCGGCGAATCTGGCCGAAGCGCTCGCCATGAAGGCGGAGTGTCCGGATGCGGTGCCGATCGCGGGTGGCACGGACGTGATGGTGGAGCTTAATTTCGGTCACCGGCGACCGGTGGCGTTGCTCGACCTCGCCGGTGTCGGCGAACTGGCGCAGTGGTCGCGATCGGCAGGCCGGATCATGCTCGGCGCCGGTGTGCCCTACGCGCGATTGATCAGCGAACTTGGCACGGAGCTGCCAGGGCTGGCCATGGCCTCGCGGACGGTCGGCTCGCCGCAGATCCGCAACCGTGGCACGGTCGGCGGCAACCTGGGTGCCGCTTCGCCCGCGGGCGACACCCACCCGGTGTTGCTTGCCTGCGACGCAGTGGTGGAGTTGACCTCGGTCCGTGGCAGCAGGCGGGTGCCCGCCGAGGAGTTCTATCTCGGCGTCAAGCGGAATGCCGCCGAACCCGACGAGCTGATCACGGCGGTATTTGTTCCGCTGGCGACCGGCCCTCAGCAGTTCAGCAAGATCGGCACTCGCAACGCGATGGTGATCGCGGTGTGCTCCTTCGGCCTCGCGCTGCATCCCGAGGAACAGCGTGTCGGCGCTGCGGTCGGCTCGGCCGCGCCGACACCCCGCCACGCCACGGTAGCCGAGCGGTTCGCTGCCGCCGAGCTGCCTTGGGAGTCGCGGGTGCCGTTACCGGAGACGGTGTCTCACCGGTTCGGTCAGCTGGTCGCCGAGGCGGCCGCACCTATCGACGATGTGCGGGGCAGCGGGGACTACCGAAGGCACGCACTGGCGGTGATGGCGGGCCGGGCGCTCGGCTGGGCGTGGCGGGACTACCGCGGCGGGAGGGATCGGCAATGCGCGTGAACGTGACGGTGAATTCCGAGCCGATGCGAGCCGACGACGTGTGGGAGGGCGAGAGCCTGCTGTACCTGCTGCGCGAGCGCCTAGGCCTGCCGGGTTCGAAGAACGCCTGCGAGCAGGGCGAGTGTGGTTCGTGCACGGTCTACCTCGATGGCACCCCGGTCTGCTCCTGCCTGGTGGCAGCGGGGCAGGTGGAAGGTCGTTCGGTGCGTACCGTCGAGGGGTTGGCAGGTGCCGACGAGCTCGATCCGGTCCAGCAGTCCTTTGTGGAATGCGGTGCCGTGCAATGTGGATTCTGCACGCCCGGCTTGGTCGTCGCTGCGCACGACCTGCTGCACCGCAGCCCGCGTCCTAGTGATCCGGAGATCAGGGAGGCGCTGGCAGGAAACCTTTGCCGCTGTACCGGGTACGAGAAGATCATGGATGCGGTCCGGCTCGCCGCAAGCAAGGTCGGCGATGCCACATGAGCCTTCTCATCGAGGGCGCCGCGATCGCTACGGTCGATTCCGGCGGCACCGAGTACACCAGCGGCCATGTGGTGGTGGACGGCGGCCGGATCGTCGCGGTTGGCGAGGGACCCGCGGCCGAGCGATTCGCGGGTGCCAGGCGGATGTCTGCGCACGGCTGCCTCATCACACCCGGCTTGGTGAACACCCACCACCACCTGTACCAGTGGGCCACCCGAGGCTACGCGCAGCAGGACGATCTGTTCGGCTGGCTGACGCGGCTCTACCCGCTGTGGGCCGCGATGGACGAGGGGATCACCCACACCGCGGCGACCGCGGGACTGGCGTGGCTGGCGCGGACCGGCTGCACCACGGCGGCCGACCACCACTACGTTTTCCCGCACGGGCGCGGGGACGTCTTCGGGGGCATCGTGGCGGCGGCGGACCGGATCGGCATCCGGCTGCACGGGGTACGTGGATCTATGGACCGTGGCGCGTCCCATGGTGGGCTGCCGCCGGACGGGCTGGTCGAGAGCATCGAGGATGCCTTGCGTGGCACCGAATCCGCGATCGATCGGTTTCACGACCCAGCGCCGGAGTCCATGGTGCGCGTTGCCGTCGGACCGTGCTCGCCGTTCTCCGTCAGCCGGGATCTGATGGTCCAGGCCGCCGCGCTGGGCAGGGCAAAGGGCGTGCGCTTGCACACCCACCTGGCGGAGACTATGGACGAGGAAGTGCGTTGTCAAGCCGAGTTCGGCTGCACGCCCGCGGAATATGCCGAGGAGCTTGGCTGGCTCGGCGAGGACGTCTGGCTTGCGCACGCCGTGCACCTGTCCGATACCGCCGTGAAACGCTGTGGTGCCACGGGAACCGGTGCGGCACACTGCCCAACCTCCAACGGCAGGCTCGGTTCTGGGATAGCCCCGGTGCGCGCACTGATCGATGCGGGTGCCCCGGTCGGGCTCGGCGTCGACGGCGCCGCGTCCAACGAGTCCTGTGGCATGGTCGAGGAACTGCATCAGGCGCTGCTGCTTGCCAGGTTGCGCGGCGGCGCGGCGGCACTGTCGGCGCGTGAGGCGTTGTGGCTGGCCACTGCGGGTGGCGCGCGCTGCCTCGGTCGCGCCGAGGAGATCGGATCGCTGGAACCGGGCAAGCTGGCGGATATCGCGGTGTGGCGCCTCGACGGGATCGCTCACGCTGGTATTGCCGATCCGGTGGCAGCGCTGGTGCTAGGGGCGCCGCCGCCGCTGGCGCTGTTGCTGGCTGGCGGGCAGACGGTGGTGTCGGACGGCGAGCTGCGGACCGCATCCGAGGCCGAGATCGCGAGTGAGCTGCGTGCCGCGTCGCGCACCCTCGCCGAACGCGCGGAGGGATAGGCGATGAACAGTCCTACCAGGACGCCACAGGATCTGCGTGACGAGGTCGCCGGCGGCGTCGGCGCTAGCCCGCAGCGCCCGGACGGGAATCTGAAGGTGCGCGGCGAGTTTGCGTACTCCTCCGACCTGTGGCACGCGGATATGTTGTGGGGCGCGACATTGCGCAGCCCACACCCGTACGCCCGCATCCACGGCGTCGACATCACCGAGGCGCTGAAGGTTCCCGGTGTGCACGCCGTGCTGACCCATTCCGACGTTCCGGGCACCAACATCTACGGCCTGGAGCACCCCGATCAGCCGGTGCTCGCGGTGGACGTGGTGCGGTATCAGGGTGAGGCGGTTGCCCTGGTGGCAGCCGATCATCCTGAGACGGCGCGCCGCGCGATGGACCGGATCGCGGTCGAGTACGAGGTGCTCGAACCGGTGACCGATGCTGAGACGGCGGTGCACGGCGGGGCGCCGGAACTACATCCCGGCGGCAACGTGGTGCGGTACGCCAAGATCCGGCGCGGCGATCCAGCGGTCGATGCGGAGATCGTGGTGCGCGGCGAGTATCAGGTAGGCATGCAGGATCAGGCTTTCCTCGGCCCAGAGTCGGGGATGGCGGTGCCCGCCGAGGACGGCGGTATTGATCTGTACGTCGCCACCCAGTGGCTGCACGTCGACCAGCGCCAGGTGGCAGGCGCGCTGGGCCTGCCAATCGAGAAGGTGCGGCTCACACTGGCGGGGGTGGGCGGCGCGTTCG
>JBOHEL010000202.1:0-8405 GCA_050700995.1 Sciscionella sp.
CGCCCACGCCGCGCTGAGATAGCCGCTCAGCGCCGCCGCCGGATGTGCACCGATCCCATCCGCACCGATCCGGTGATCACGAAGTGCCTGCTGCCCGGCTCCTCGGCCGAGCTGGCGTGGCCGCGCAGGTGGCCCATCGAGAGCGTCAGCCCCTCGGTGTTCACGGTGGCCTCCCGTGGCAGCGTCAGGCGTACCGAGCCCATGCCGACGTCCAACTCCAGCAGTACCTGCTCGCTCTCGAACCGCGCGCGGCTGAAGTCCAGTCGCACGCCGCCCATGTTGTTGCGCACCGTCAGCTGCCTTGGCACCGTCCAGTGGCCATTGCGCACGATGGTCGACACGCCCGCCGTCAACTCGGCAGGTGGTGTCGAAGCGACGCCGGAGGGCACTGTGTCGTGCGTCAGGCCAGGCAGGTCGACGAGCACGGCGTTCAGCTCACCTCGGGTGCGGGCGGCCAGCGCGGTGTCGGTGCGCTGGGTGAATTCGTCCAAGTCCAGCATCCCGCGGCCGATGGCCCTCTGCAGCACCGCGACCACGTGCTCCCGCTCGGCATCGGATACCCGCAGATCCCGTTCTTCCATCCCGCCACAGTATCGACGCCTGGTGGAAATGGTGGAGCTTTTGCCCAGGCTGGTTCGCACCGCTGATCGTGATCGCGCAGCCGCCCTCAGGCACCGTCGAGGCCGTGCTCGATGGCGTAGCGGGCCAGCTCCACCCGGTTGTGCAATTGCAGCTTGCGCAGCGTCGACTGGACGTGGTTCTCTACCGTTCGGTACGAGAGCACCAGTCGATCGGCGATATCCCGCGCGCTGAGCCCCTTGGCGACCAGCCGCAGCACCTCCGTTTCCCGGTCGGTCAGCCTGGGTGTGTTCTCGTCACCGCCACCTGCCGCCATCCTGCGGTACTCGCCAAGTACCAGTCCGGCCAGACCCGGCGTGAACACCGCGTCTCCCACCGCCGTCCGGCGTACCGCGTCGACCAACTCTCCCACCGAAGCGGATTTCATCAGGTATCCGGATGCCCCTGCCTTCACCGCCTCCAGCACATCGTCCTGCTCACCACTCGCCGAGAGCACCAGCACCCTCACCTGTGGCAATACCCGAGTGATCTCTGTGGTGGCCGCGACGCCCGACCCCGCGCCGAGGTTGAGGTCCATCAGTACCACGTCGGGCCGGACGGCGACAGCGATGCGGACCGCGGACTCGGCATCCGCTGCGGTCGCCGCGACCTGGAACCCGTGTTCTGCCAGGTCCCTCGCTACCCCATCGCGCCACATTGGATGGTCGTCAACGACCATCACCGACAGCGGGGCGCCGTCGTCTGTCCGCCTGGTCACGCTCGCCCCTTCCTGTTCCGGCCCTTCCGGTTCGTCGCGCGCGGCACCCGGATCTCCCATTCGGTGCCCTTTCCCGGGGCGGTGTCAAGCGAGGTGGTGCCGCCAAGCTCCGCGACTCGTGCCCGCATCGACTTCGCCACACCGAGCCGGCCTTCCACTTCCGCCGCGGCAAGTCGATCCGCATCGATTCCAGGTCCGTCGTCGCGCACGCTGATCACCACGGCATCGCCGAGATCCTCGAGTAGCACCCAGGCCTTCGCGTCGGGACCGGCGTGCTTGTCGACATTGGACAGCGCTTCCACGACCGCGTCGACAAGCTCGTCAGCTACCCGCGCCGGCAACGAGACGTCCGTGCCTGGCACGGATACTGCCACCGTGGAGCTGGCCAGCACGCGTAGCCCGCCGCGCAGGTCGACGTCGCCGCCTGCGCTCTGCCCGCGCGGCCCCGATGCCACCAGTGCGCGCAGCGCGATCTCCTGCTCACCCGCGAGTCTGGCCAGTTCGGCCGCCTCACCGCCGAGTTCGGAGCCTCGTCTGCGTACCCGGGCCAACACCTGCAGCACGCTGTCATGAATTGACCGGGCCAGCCGCTCACGCTCGGCGGTGGTGGCTTCCGCTCGCAGCGCGCGCTCCAGTTGCACGGTGGACCTGCGCCCCGTGGTCGCCGCCATCCCGATGATGAAGCCAGAGCCGATCAGCAGTACTGCGTCGCGCATCACGTCGATGTCCAGCTCGCCGCGCGTAACGCCGGTGACGACCGCCACCACAACGCCTGCCAGCCCCCCGGCGGTCCGTCCGCCGATAACGCCCGCGGCCACCGCTGGCTCGCTGGCCCACACCGTGGTGATCAACGGTGAAGCGGTGACGAGCTGCTGCCGGGACAGGATCCATACGGACGTGTACATCAGCGCGCAGGTGATCAGCACATCCGCGATGACGACAGCGGGTAACCGCCAGCCGGGGCGAAGATAGGCTGCCACCGTGACGACGCTCCATGCACCCATCGCGACCAGCATGATGATGGCCAGCCGCCCCCGCGCGTAACCGCCGTAGTGGGTGGCTACCGCCGCGATCGCGAACAGGTAGGTGACGATGCGCAGCACCGCGGTGCCCTGCCACAACGGCACCGTTGGGTCCTTTGCTCGGGCACTCACTGCTGGTCCTGCGGGGTGTTGGCGGCCCGCGCGGTGTCCGCGCTTGCCGCTTCGTTCCCCGCAGGCCCACCCTCTCCGGCGCCACCGCCGTCGTTACTGCCGCGAGGCTGCTCGTCGAACGGTACAGCTTGCACCGCGTCGAGGGCGTTGACGTGGTGAGGTGAGAGGTTCGGGTCGTGCAGCAACGAGCGAATGCCGGACTTGAGTACCGCGAGTATCGGGACCGCGAGAAGCGCGCCCGCGATGCCGCCGACCACGACCCCGATGGCGATCGCCAGCACGACCGCGAGCGGGTGTAGCCGTACCGCGCGACCGAGCAGCAGGGGCTGCAGTAAATGGCCTTCCAGTTGCATCACGCCCACCACGATCGCCAGCACGATCACCGCGGCGATGAAGCCCTTCGCCACCAGTGCCACCAGCACCGCGACCGCTCCGGCGACCACGGCGCCGATGATCGGAACGAACGCACCGAGAAAGATCAATGTGGCCAGCGGTACCGCGAGCGGCACGCCGACGATCCACAACCCGATGCCGATGCAGATCGCGTCGACAAACGCGACCGCCACGGTGGCTCGCACATAGCTGACCAGGGAGGCGAAGCCGCGGCGCCCCGCGACGTCGACGCGGTTGCGGACATCGGTCGGGATGGCACCGACCAGGAATCGCCAGATCGTGTCGCCGCCGTGCAGGAAGAAGATCAGCGTGAACAGGGTGAGCAGTGCTCCGGTGAGGCCTTCACCGAGCGCGGCTGCCGTGGTGAGTGCGGAGGAGGTCAGTTGTGAGGCATTGCCTTTGAGGGCTTTGGTGGCGTTGTCGAGTAGCTGCTGCAGCTGGTTCTGGCTCAGGTGCAGCGGCCCGTTGTGCAGCCATTCGTTGATCTGCTGCAGGCTGGCTCCCACCTGGTCCTGCAGCTGCGGCAGGCCGGCGGAGAAGGTGGTGATGACCAGCGTCAGTACCCCGCCGACCACGGCGAGCCCCCCGATGACCGCGATCGCGGTGGCCAGCGGGTGGGGCACCTTCCAGCGGACCA
Organism: Sciscionella sp.; assembly: GCA_050700995.1. Taxonomy (GTDB): domain Bacteria; phylum Actinomycetota; class Actinomycetes; order Mycobacteriales; family Pseudonocardiaceae; genus JBOHEL01. The sequence goes on from JBOHEL010000202.1 coordinate 3,521, forward strand.
GGCGCGCGACCGCAGGGGCGAACAGGGCGGAGAGCAGCAGCGCGATGCCGATCGGGATCGTCACGACCGCGAGGTAGCCGAGCACCCACGCGATCACCCCGATCGCGCCGAGTATCAGCAGGAAGCGCCAACTCAGCGCGGCTCCGACCCGGATCGGCCGGGGAATGGTGTGCGCGACGTCTTCCCCGACGTCACCGATCCTCGCCTCACCCCCAGTGTCAGCGCCTGGGACCGTTCTGCCCATCGTCACCTCAACACCGTATCGGGCGCGAGCGACAATCCAGTCGGGCGCGTGTGCCGGAGGCTGAACAGGCATGCGGCCAGGGTACTGGCGAGTAAGGTCCATTGTGGATGCCCCGCCGCGCCAAGTCAGCGTCGTGTGTCTGATCACCTTCGAGTGAATCGCTCGAAGGAAGCGCACTTTCCCTTACCTGCCAAGTAAAGCAGCCGACCTGTGTGAACTACAGGCCGTGCACATCTGGATCACACTGTGTCCGTCACCCGATCAAGCGAAGATCCGTTGTGGTGGCAGCGAAGGGCCTGCCGCCTTGGCTATTCTCTCGAGGGTCATCGACACACGGTGGTGGATCCGGCACTCGACGCAGTCAGTTCTCGGGTGCGGATCGGCCGGACGTATCGACTGCAATAGGTAGCCGGTACAGCTCGTCGATGACATACCAGCGGTAAATGAGGAAGGTTCGGTACATCCGTGCATGAGGCGGCAGCTGTGACATCGGCGCGATCGCGCGTTGTCCGTCGCCTGCTGTTGCGCGGGTTGGTGGTCGCCGGCAGTACGGTCGCCGCGACCGCGGCCGCCTGGCTGATTTCCTCGGCCACCGCGTCGGCCGACACCATTTCGGTTGTGCCAGCCGATGTCACGCCTGTCCATCATGTGGTTCTCGATCACCACAAGCTGGCGGCGACGGCACATACGGCAGTGGATCACGTCGCAAGCTCGGCGACACACACGGCGACACACACAATGGCGGCGGTCAGCGCACCGGTAGTCACCACGGTCCACGACACGGTCGGCGTTCTTCGCGACCCTGCCGAGGGCTGGCGGCAGGCCACGGATGATGCGCGGCAGGCTTGGCACCAGGTTTCGCAGGGTTTGCACCACGCCGCTGGCGCCCATCAGCTGCTGCCGATCCCCGGATCGGGCACCGTTTCCGAGCCGACCGGCTCTGATGCGGGAGCCACGCCGGTCTCCCACCCCGCGGTTTCCCATCACGTGGTGTCCGACGCCGGGAGCGCCCAGCTGCCGAAGCCGGCCCCCGATGTGCAGCAGGGTGTCGAGCACGGCGATGTGGCGGCTGTCCAGCATTCGCGTCACCACAGCGCACCGGCCCAGCCTCGCGCTCCTGCACCACGGCACAACGACAGCGCTCCTTGCGTCGTTCCAGGTGCTCCGAGCAGCGGCAATCAGGCCGGTTCTGGTTCCGGCGGTACCTATGTCGCCACGATTTCCGGCGCGACGCACGTTCCTGGCGATGCCCTTAGCCTGCCTTCGCGGCAGCCCGTCCGGCAGTTGCACGGTGAGCCGGGCCGTCAGCCGGGCAGCACGCCTGACTGATTGAGTGGCGCGCGGTTCGCGGTAGCGATCCGGCGTCCCGGCATAGCGACCGGACCGGAATCCACTTCCGCATTCATGTGCCGCGCGTTGATGCCACGGTCTACTCCGCATTCAGCGGTATCCGTATCCGGAGAAATCGGTGGCCCCAACACCGACTCCATCGATTCACCAGCACATGAATCCCGTAACGGGATCATCGGAAGGAGAACCCATGCAGACCTGGGCGAAGCGCGGACTTCAGACCGCGCTGGTCACAGGTGGTTTGCTGATGCTCGGCACTGGCATCGCATCTGCCCAAGAGAACGTCAACCCTGACCGCCCGCCATCCCCGCTGGATGGCACGCTGTCGGTCCCCGTTCACGTTCATGACAACGCGATCGGCACTCCGGGCAAGCAGATCAACCTACCGGCCTACAACCACGTCTTCACCACCCCCAATGTGAACAGCGCCCTGCCCGCACCGCTGGCGAAGGCGACCGACAAGGCCGCCTCGCCGCTGTCCGGCGTGACCAGCAAGCTGCAGCAGGCCGCACAGAGCAGCCCAGCGGCGAAGGCACTGGACAAGGCGCCTTCCACGCAGGCCGCATCGAGCACTGACCCGACTCGCGGTAACCGGGTTTCGGGCGACATCGCGGTGCCGGTGGACATCGCGGGCAATGCGCTCGCGCTAGGTGGCCCGGCTACCGTGAACAGCACGGACGACCACAGCTACTCGCACTCCTCGCCGGTCAGCACCGACGGCGCAGGTGGTTCGCTGGCAGGCAATGTGGCGAAGCTGGACTGGGCGTTACCTATCCAGATCACCGGCAACGCCATCGGGCTCGGGGGCGATGCCACGTCGCACAGCACGGCTTCGCAGACCACCTCGGTCGGTGGGGACACCACGACCTCGGGTGAGGGCGGCGGCATCGCGGGCAACATCCTTGCCGGCGCGTTCGCGACACCGGTGCAGGTCACCGGAAACTCGATCGCGGGTGGCGGACAAGCCACCTCGACCGGCACCGCGAACAGCGACGCTGCTTCCGGCGGCTCGCTGACCACCAATGGCGACAACGGCGGGCTTGCGGGCAACGCGGGCGGCCTACCGGTTGGCGTGCCGCTCGGTGTGAACGGCAACGCGCTCGGCGGCTTCTTCGGCCAGGCCAGCAGCGACACGCAGAGCTCGGCGTCCGCCAAGGGCGGCGCCGCGGACAAGGCAGGTCGCAGCGGTCCTGACGCCTACATCGACACCACCGGCAATCACAGCGTGCTCTCCGGTACCGCAGCAGGCCCGGCGCTGTCCGGCCCGGTCGCGGCGAATGGTAACGCGGGCAGCCTGCTTGCGCAGGCCACGGCGACTGGTTCGGACACGAACTCGGCCTCCACCGGCGGGTTCCTGTCCAGCTACGGCGAGAATGCGGTCGGCTCCGGCACGATCGTCAACCCGAACCTCGCCGCCCCGACAGGTGCGATCAGCAACGCGCTGACCGCTGGAGGCGAGTCGACGGCGGCCTACGACAACACCGTCGACTCCACCTCGGGGCTTGGCTCCTACACCAACGGCGCAGGCTCGGTGCTCTCGGCGAGCAACCTCGCCGCGCCAGTGGCTTACCCCATTGACGGGTTCGGCAACGCAGGTGCGCTTGTCGGTATCGCCAATGCCGAGCCGACGAACAACGTCACCGCGAAGAGCGGCGGCTACAACGGCACCATCGGAAACGACTCGGTGCTCACCGCGAACGAGGTCGAGGCACCACTGGCAGGTGCGGCCGAGGCATTCGGCAACGCGGCAGGCACTCCGCTCGGCATCGCGAACAGCTCCGTCGTCGAGAATAAGACGGTGAACGGCGGCGACGGCGGCAACACCAACGACGACAACGGCGTGGCGTCCTCCAACCTGGTGCAGGCTGCAGGCTCCTTGCCGGTGCAGGTGTTCAGCGGCTCGCTCGCGGCGGGCGGCATCAGCAACTCCGCCGTCGAGAACAACTCGCAATTCACCGGCGGTGGCAAGACCGAGGCCGCTGGCAAGGGCGGCGCGCTGGCCGGAAACATCGTGCAGGCACCGGTATCGCTGCCCGCGCAGGCCTTCGGCGACGCCGTCTCGGCGGTCGGGCTCAGTAAATCCGTCGGCCGTGGCGTTACTTCGTCTCAGGCCGGGGGCCCGGCAAGCACCGACGGTTCGCACGGCGCGCTGACCGGCAATGTGGTCTCCGCTCCGGTGGCAGGCGCTGGCCAGCTGTTCGGCAACGCGGTCGGCGTCATCGCCAATGACGTTGCGGTGGGTGGCAACCAGACCACCACGACGGCTGGTGGACCCGTTACCACCAACGGCGACGACGGTTCGCTTGCGGGCAACGTACTCACCGCCCAGGCCGTGCCGGTGCTGCAGGGCTTCGGCAACGCCGTAGGCGTGATCGCCAATGGCTACGCGGACGGCGGCAACAACACGGTCGCGACCTCCGGTGGCGACGTCACCACCTCTGGCGTGAACGGTTCCGGCTCAGGCGACATCCTGGACTTCCCGGTGGCGTTCATCGGGCAGGGCTTCGGCAACGGTGTTGGCGTCATCGCCAACGAGGTGGCCAACGGCGACAACACCCTGGCCGCCACCGCGGGTGGCACCGACACCAGCGCGGGTGACCAGAGCAAGGGCTCCGGCATCGTCAGCCAGCACCCGATGGCTTTCGGGGGGCAGATCTACAACTTCGCCGCCCCGATCCTGGCGAACGTGATGACCACCGCGACCAATAACAGCACGGTGTTGCTTGGCGACCAGCCCGCGCAGCACATATTCACCTTCGACGGCAGCAGCCTGCCCGCGCTGCCTGCGACGCAGATGCCGACCCTGCCGAACCTGCAGCAGCTCTCGGCGTTGCCGATGGCAGCAGGCGCTGCTTCACCGCAGTCCGCCGCCACCGGCAGCACCATCCCGGAACTGCCCGTGAACCAGGTGTCGAGCCTGCCAAGCCTGCCGACTCTCGGCGAGCTACCCCAGGTCCCTGCCCTGCCGATGGCGGCAGGAATGGCAACGCCGCAGGCGATGAGCGCGCGACAGGGCACCATGGTGCCGAATGTCCACGGTCTGAACCTGGCCGCGCTGCGCAACCTGACCCAGCTGTTGGAGCAGCCGGGTCAGATGCACCCGATGGCGCTGCCCACCGCCGGGGGCCTTCCCAGCGTTGGTCAACTACCCACTGCTGGAAATCTGAACGTGCTGTCGCTGGCGAAGAAGTTCGCAGGCAACCTGCCGACGAGCAACCAGAAGCTGCCGACCATCTGATCAGGTAGCCGTAACACGGTAATTCCTGGCCGGGGATCGAGGAAGATCTGTCT
>JBOHEL010000203.1:0-8397 GCA_050700995.1 Sciscionella sp.
AACCTGGTAGCCGGCCGGACTCGGCATCCCGACCAGGTGGTGTGCCACGACGGCGACGACAGCTACCTGGTCGTCGCGGCCGACAAGGGCACCGCGACGTTCTCCGATATCGCCAACGAGGTCGCCTCGTCCTACCAGTTCTGGCTGGGCGACGCGTTCGCCTCCGGCGGCTCGGCAGGCTATGACCACAAGGCCATCGGGATCACCGCCAGGGGTGCCTGGGAGAGCGTCAAGCGGCACTTCCGCGAACTGGGCATCGATCCCCAGACCGAGGATGTCACCGTGGTCGGGATCGGGGACATGTCCGGCGACGTGTTCGGCAACGGGATGCTGTGCTCGCAGCACATCAGGCTGCTCGCGGCGTTCGATCACCGGCATGTCTTCCTCGACCCCGACCCGGACCCGGCCAGCTCCTACACCGAGCGGCGGCGGCTGTTCGAGCTGCCCCGCTCGTCCTGGGACGACTACGACCGTTCGCTGATCAGCACCGGCGGCGGGGTGTGGCACCGCGGCATCAAACGCATTCCACTCAGCGCGCAGCTGCGCCGGGCTTTGGGCATTTCTGGGGGCATCACCGAACTGTCCCCGCCCGAACTCATCCGGGCGATTCTGCTCAGCCCAGCTCAGCTGTTGTTCAACGGCGGGATCGGCACCTACGTCAAGGCCTCCACCGAGACCCACGCCGAGGTCGCCGACAAGACCAACGACGCGCTGCGGGTAGACGGTGGGCAACTGCGGGTGCGGGTGATCGCCGAAGGCGGCAACCTCGGGCTGACCCAGCGCGGCCGGATCGAGTTCGCCCGAGCCGGGGGGAAAATCAACACCGACGCCATCGACAACTCCGCCGGGGTCGACTGCTCCGACCATGAGGTCAACATCAAGATCCTGCTGGATCGGCAGGTCACTGACGGTGTGCTGAACACCGCCCAGCGCCGCGCGCTGCTGTTCGACATGACCGACGCCGTCGCCGCACTGGTGCTCGCCCACAACGCCGACCAGAACACCCAGCTTGGCGTCAGCCGGGCGCACGCCGCGTCGATGATGTCGGTGTACGGCCGGCTGGTGACCTATCTGGAGGAGCACCACGGTTTAGACCGAACGTTGGCGATCCTGCCGACCCAGGCGCAGTGGGAGGTACGGCAGTCCACCGGCGAGGGGCTGACCTCGCCGGAGCTGTCCACCCTGATGGCCCACGTTAAGCTCGCGCTGACCGGCGAGGTGCTGGCCAGTGGCCTACCTGATGCCGAGGTGTTCCGCGAGCGGCTGCCGCAATACTTCCCCGCCCCGCTGCGAGACCGGTTCGCCGGAGCTATCGGCGAACATCCGCTGCGCCGGGAGATCACCACCACGTTGCTGGTCAACGAAGTCGTTGACCGAGGTGGGATCACCTACTCCTATCGGTTGGCCGAGGAGCTGTCGGTCTCGGCCCCCGACGCGGTGCGGGCCTACTTCGTGGCGGTCGCGGTCTTCGACCTGCGGGCGACCTGGCAGGCGATCGCCACCATGAGCACCTCAGTGCCGGTCTCGGTCGCCGACGCCATGATGCTGGCGCTGCGCAGGCTGCTGGACCGGGTCAGCCGCTGGCTGCTGCTCAACCGGCCGCAGCCGCTCGCGGTCGGTGCCGAGATCGACCGGTTCCGCCCGATTGTCCGGGGGCTGGTGCCGCGGGTGCCGGACTGGCTGACCGGCCGCGAAGCCGGCGACGTCGCGGTCACCGCCCGCCAGCTCACCGAGCAGGCAGTGCCCGGTGAGCTGGCCCGCCGGGCGAGTGCGGGATTGACCAGCTTCGGGCTGCTCGACGTCATCGAGGTGGCCGAGCTGGCAACAGCGGATCCCGAGCCGGTCGCTGCGCTGTACTACGCGCTGTCCGCGCACCTGGGCATCGACCGGATGCTGGGCTTGGTCAGTGAACTGGCCCGCGGGGACCGCTGGCACGCGCTCGCTCGCCTGACCCTGCGCGATGACCTCTACGCGTCGTTGCGCAAGATCACCCTGGACGCGCTGCACACCGGTGACGTCGGGGTCGACCCAGCGACGACGATCGCCGCGTGGGAGCGGCGCAACTCCGCTCGGCTGTCCCGGGCCAGGGCAACCCTCAACGAGATCTCCGACGCTGGAAACCTCGACCTGGCGACCCTGTCGGTCGCGGTTCGAGCGTTGGCGCGCTTATAAGACCTAGTGGACATCCTCGAATACGCGAGCAAGTGAGCCAAGTTCGGTATCTCAACTAAATGAGTAAGTTTGCCGTCTGGCCCCCAGGTACCCATTGCGCCGGGCTGGACTGCCAATTGGAACCATTTGCAGCTTGCGGTTGAGCTGGTAGCGGTGCGTCAGCGGCCATGGTGTACCTCCGCGTCGGGGAGCTGCCGTGTGGAACCGGCCCGGCCGCCGGGAGAGCAAGCGTCGGGGGAAGCAGGCTCGACCGGCGGCCGGGCCGGGGGTTTACCGTGGAAGTCCTCGGGGAGATCCTTGCGGATCGCCAGCCAATATCCCCGTTCCTGCGCCGTTGCCGCGAGGTCGAGCAGCCAGACGCGAAGAGCCGCGTCGGTGACATTGTAGAGATCAAGAAGCTGCTCGATCTCACGAATCCGCACGCCCTGCGCGCGCGTTTCGATCCTGCCCAGCTTCGAACGAGACCACGCCCCCGACCCGGTCCGCAACTGTTGCACGGCCTGCTCAATCGTCAGTCCGGCGCGTTCCCTGAGCGGTATCGCGAGTGACGGGGCTGAGCCGCGAGATCGGGGGGTGCGGTTGCTGGCTTACCTGAGTTACTCGGGTTTGGGGCCGGGCATCGAGCGTGGGATCCGACATGCGGCGATCGCGGAGAACTTCCCCCGATTGACCCGGGCGGGCGTGCCGGTGGTGCACTACTGGCGGCCGTCGATGCCGTGCGCGGCTACACGCCTGCCCGGTGACCCAGCGCGAGCGGTGCCGGTTGGTCACGGCAGCTGGTGATCGGCCGAGTTCAGTGAGTGTCAGGGAGGCGCTGCGCCGACGTGGGCTTGCCGACGTCGCATTCACCTTGCGCCCGGGTGCTGAAGAACTGGTGCTGCATGCCGGCATACCCACCAACGCGGTCGCCGCGCTGACTCAAGATTTGCGGATTCGGGTGCGGGTGGCGCGCGACGCGGATGACGCCTACTGGAGCAGAGGCACCGCTGGTGCGGTACCCCTGGTCATCGGGTGATGTTCGTGGCGAGGATCGATGACCCAGACGTGTTTGCCCAACTGCTCGCCGAGACACGGCTACTTCGGCGCCGGTTCGTCCATACAGCACCGCGGCCCTGGGACGCAGTGACGGCCAGCGCCGAGCTGTCTGTACACCTCGGGCACCTGGCACGGTGCCTACTGCGATATCACGACTCCCCGACAAACGAGTGGGACGACCCAGCACGACCACTCAGCGACATCGGCGACGAGCTGGCCGACGTGTTGCGCGGAATTCTCGGCATCTCCGCCTCACCGATGTTGAGCGCGGAGATATTGACAGTGGGTTGGCGGATTTATTGTCAGTGCTCCGGCTGGATATCGGAATGGCTGCGGGATCAAGGTCGGTGTCGCTGTTCGGGTCAAGGGCCTGGGTGACGAGCAGCTCGCCGATCAGTTGGCGGCGGATCGTGGGCCTGCGTCACGTCACCTGGGGCGGCTCCGGTTCGGGCCAGTACTGGTGGTTCGAGGAGCTCGATCGACTTGCCCCAGGTCGGTGGCGCTGGCCATGACGGGCTACCCGAACTCGGTTGCCGCACGCCGGCGAGCACCACTCGCGGCGAGGGTGGGTCTTGACGAAGAACAGGATGCAGCCCGCCGCCGGGCACGCGCGAATGCGGTCCCGTGAAGATCCTCGCATCAGCTCACATCCGGCGGCGGCGACCTCGCCGGCGGCAACCCGCATCCAGTCCCGCACATTCCACCTACGCACCACGCTCACGGGATACGCTTCTGCGATCTCGAGCCAGTGGGCAGCATCTCGAGCACACCGGTTGATCACCGATAGCGCCGCCTCTGGCGGGGAGTTGCTCGTCGTCACGGCCTCAAGGCAGGCCCGCAACGCGTGTCGCAACTGCTGAAATGACGCCACCTGATCCGGGGTGCTGTGTACCGCAGCCAAGCGCTCCTGCAGCTCCGCGCTGAACGCGTCGGCGTGGCCACGCAACCACCGGTCGAGCTGCTCGGGCTCGCGCAGCACGTCGACACGACGGCCCCGGGCACCCCCCTCGATAAACGTCGTGTTCACCAACTCCAAGGCTAGCGGCTCACCCCGCAAGGGCACGATCGCGTCGAGGGCTGAGGGATCGCGAGCGCGGCTCATGGAGCTAATGCTAATCCCACTTGCGCACCGTTAGCGACATGTGGCACCCTGCATCAGCAATGCTAACGGCTTATACATGCTCTACTCATTAGCCGAGGTACCACGATGTGAGGAGACGGCATGGCAGAAACCCTCCCGCGGCCGGGCCTGTTCTGGGGTCCACGCATGGTCGCGGTGGCCTTCGTGTCGCTGACCGGTGCTTTCGGCCTGAACCTGGCGATCGGGCAGTTCTTCGCCCCGCTGACACGCCAGTTTCACTGGGGACTAGCGACGCTCAGCGGCGTCGTCGCACTGAGCACGGTCATGTGGGGCCTGGTGCAGCCGGTGATGGGACGACTCATCGACAGCTTCGGTCCCCGCGCGGTGATGTCGGCCAGCGCGGCGCTGATGGGGGTCTCCTTCCTCCTGTTAGCCGGAGTGCAACAGCTATGGCAGTTCGTGATCCTCTTCGGTGTGGTGACCGCCATCGGCTTCGCGGGCTGCAGTTCCATGCCCGCCTCGGTGCTGGTCTCACGCTGGTATGCGCGTGGTCGGCCCCGGGCGTTGGCACACAGCTCAATGGGCATCAACGCGGGCCAGCTGCTGCTACTGCCACTGGTGGGCGTACTGATCGCCGCAGCAGGATGGCGCCCAGCGTTTCTGGTGCTCGGGGCGATCATGCTCGCGATCATCGCGCCCATCATTTGGCTCGGCGCGCGAAGCAACCCCTCCGACGTCGGGCAAGAACAGGATGGCGAACCCGGTGCCGTCGCTGGACGGGCGGCCAATGCACGGCTCGGCGAGGCGCTGACCAACCGCCAGTTCTGGATTACTACCCTGAGCTTCGCCGGCTGCGGATACACCATGTACATGTTCACCGCGCACATGCCGAAGTTCGCCATCGAGCTCGGCGGCACCGAAGCCACCGGCGGTTGGCTTATGGCGCTGGCCGCGGCGTGCAGCGCGGTCTCGATGTGGGTCAGCGGACAATGGGCCGCACGACGTTGGGGTAAGCGCCTGCCGCTGATGACACTGCATCTGCTGCGCGCCGTTGCATTCGGCGTGCTCATCTTCACCCACAGCATCCCGATGCTCATCGTCGGCGTTGTGCTGTTCGGGCTGTCCTCATTCCCCATCATTCCCCTCACCACTGCGGTGATCGCGGACCGGTTCGGCGCCAACGCCATGGGCGGTATTCTCGGCTCTAGTTGGTTGATCCATCAGGTCGCCGCTGGCACCGGCGTCTTCCTCGGCGGCCTGCTCCGCCAACTCAGCGGCACCTATGCCGCCTCCTTCGCCAGCGGAGCCGCAGTGCTGCTCGTGTCCGCTCTTCTCGCTTCATTCATCCGTGAGCAAAGTGCGCTTGAACCGGCGCAACCAACAGTTGGCCTTCCGACAGCAGATACGCAGGAAACAGGGATTAGCGTTGTCGCTCGTCGGCGTCAGGCCGGTGGAGCAGCCGCGGCTGGCGGGTGACATCGGCGACAAGCTGAGCCGAAGGTAATCTCATTTCACCTTCGGCTCAGGTGAACGAATCTGGCTAGAGATTGAGGCTGCGGCCCGGTGAATGGGCAGCCCCTTGGGCATGGCCGCTGCATAGCGGATCCACCTGCGCCCAGGCGGTTGCAGGCGGCATGCCGGGCGACGTCCCGAGAGCCTGTGACGCATGGTCAACTGCGTGTGGTGCGTAACGCTCCCTGGCCGAGCCGTCCGCCCACCGCGACGGGGAAGCTGGCGGAGGTGGCCGCAGGCCGGGCTGGGGAAGTTGAAGCCGTCGCCTCCCGCCGTTGCCGCATTTGGAGACCGGTCCCGATCGTCAAACACAGCGGCGACGGTTACAAGCCGACCGGAACAGTCACCGACAGAACCGTGAACAGCAGATGGACGTCTCTTTCATTTCTGGAGCTGAGCTCGCGAGACCATCCGACTACAGGCGGCGTTCGGGCTGTGGTCGCGTGCCGGGGTTTGCCGTCTTTTCGTGTGTGGTTGCCAACCCATTTGCCGCCAGTTCCGGGGTCGCAGCTGCGTACAGTGAGCGACTCGTTGGTCCAGTCAGGCACTAACGGAAATTGACGTTGATATACATTAGCTGCATCTGCCAGGCTACCACTGGCTTAATGGGGTCGGACGCAAGCATCCGTTAGGTATGCGGGGCCGCCACGCGTCGGGTCGAGCGCTACGTTCTCTGGGCTCCCCATGAGGCAGGAGAGGATTCCGTTGGTTTGTTGCTGCGGTATCCGCCCGGCTCGCATGGAGATTTCCACGAGCACCTTGGATATGAACTCATGTTGGTGCTGGATGGCCGACTCGATCACAGTGATGGCCGATCATTTACCAAGGGAGATCTTGTTGTCGAGCCGCCGGGCACGCGGCACCAGATATCGAGTAGCACGGGCTGCACCGTACTGGCGATACGGACCAAGCCGGTTTCGCCTTGTGTTCCAGAGATCGGCGACGTTGCCGCGAGTCGGCAACTATGAGCCAGATTTCGGGAAACGTTCTCCCCCTCTCGGAAGCCCGGGAACCTCCGATGACATCCAGTCCGTCCCACTACTACTGGCGTCTTCCACATTACACGCGTAGCAAGACGACTATCGTCATCATTGGCACCGGACCGAGAGGCATCGCGGTTCTTGAAGTTATAGCGACCAAGCTGATCCAAGATGCAAACGGTCCGCAGGTCAGGATATTGCTTGTCGATTCGTCGGAGCTCGGTGCAGGTCGAATATGGCGGACCGACCAGGAACCGTGGTTTCTCATGAACACCGTCATCGGTGAGATCAGCATGTTTCCGGCCCTGATGACGGAGGAACGTGCAGGCCGGGCGCGGGCTGCACGTTCCTGCAGTGGCTCCACAGGCAGGACGATCCGGAACTGTCCAAACTTGGACACGACGACTACGCCCCCCGTTTTGCCTACGGCAGATACCTCAAGCACGTGTACAAGAGCATCTTGAGAAACCTGGAAGGGAGAGCAGAGGTCACCGAGATACCCGGGCAGGTGACCGCCATCCGCTTGGTCGGTAGCCGCTACCGGGTTGAAGGATCCGGCAGCCGCGATATTTTTTCTTTCGATGCCGACGCGGCCGTGCTGACGACTGGTCACTCACGGACCGAGTTGCCGCCCGACCAGGGCCGCCTCGCGACCATAGCAGACCGCCAGCCGGGACTGCGGTACATAAGCGGCGATTCGGCCGCCGATCTCGATCTGGATAATATTCCGAGCCAGTCGTCCGTCGGCATCATCGGACTCGGATTGTCGTTCTACGACATCCTGATGTCTTTCACGGTCGGGCGAGGCGGGCAGTTCAAGCAGACCGTCGCCGGTATGTTTTCCTATATACCGAGCGGCCGTGAGCTGTCGAGCATGTACTGGAACGGCCTTCGCCCCGGCGACGTTCACCTGAACGTTTCCGCACCAGGTTGGGCGAAGTATCCATGGAGTTCCCTCTTCGGGCCGTGGAACGCCGAAGCAACGGGTACGGCCAGTCCGAGGTAACCGCGCTCCTCGGCGTCACGCCGGGGTGTGACGCCGATCCCCTCTCTCTGGGGTACCCCCTTCCCGGATACAACATCGTGCTGTGCCCGCACGACTCCGAAGAAGAAGTTGCCGAGGGGGAATTGTGCGTTGACCTCGCCAATTCCCCTGTCGGCATGATGCGAGGCTATCTCGACGAGCCCGATCAGCTGTCGTTCCCATGCAAGCTGGCGCTTTACCGAACCGGGGACCTGGCACGGTGGGATAAAAGCGGCAGCCTGACGTACCTCGGCCGCCGCAAGGACGTCTTCCGCGGTCCGGCAGGTGTGGACATTGCTCCCGTTGAGCTTGAGCACGCCCTCCTGGACCACCCGGCTGTCGACGAAACGGCCGTGGTTCCGGTGTGCGACGAGGATGGTGAGCTGGTGCCCAAGGGGTACGTGGTGCCGGCCACCGGCTGGAGCGCGGGCTTGGCAACGGCGCAGGTCGTGCTCGCCCATGCACGACGTCAACTTTCTGCGGCCAAGGCTGTCGCCTTGATCGAGTTCCTCGACGACTTGCCGCGCACCGAGTCTGGCAAGATCCGCCGCGAATCACTGCGTCACCTGCCACGGTCATCCACTATGGAGTTC
>JBOHEL010000204.1:0-8383 GCA_050700995.1 Sciscionella sp.
GACCTGCACGAATCAGCACATCATGGAGGCGCTGGTCGACCTGGACCCGATCTCGCGTGCCCCGTACCCGGCGCTGGCCAAATCCATGCCGAAAGCCAGCTCCGACGGTCTTACCTGGACAGCGACTCTGCGTGACGGTGCCAAGTTCTCCGATGGCACGCCGGTCACCGCCAAGGACGTCGCGTGGTCGTTCACACGGGTGCTCGACCCGGCGAACAAAGCGATCGTCGCCCCGTTCATCACCTCCTTCCTGGATTCGGCGACCGCGATCGGCACGTCGAAGGTTGTGTTCAAGCTCAAAGCGCCGTTCGTGCTGTTCCCGCAGCGGATCGCTGTGATCAAGATCGTGCCGGAAGCCAAGACCGCGACCGCGGCGGCGGCGAAGGCCTTCGACAGCCAGCCGATCGGGTCCGGTCCGTTCAAGCTGGACAGCGCCAGTGTGACCAATGGCGTGGTGATGTCCAACAACACCCACTACAACGGGTCACGCCCGGCGCTGGTCACCAAGATCGTGCTGCGGGGGAACAAGGACAACTCGGCTCGCCTGAACGACCTGCAAGGCGGCCAGGCGCAAGCCATCGGGGAGGTCCCGTACCTGAACGTCAAGAGCCTTGGCAGCCAGTATCATGTGGACACGAAGCAGGCGTTCAACTGCATGTATCTGCTGTTCAACTGCTCGGCCGCCCCGTTCAATGACAAGCGTGTCCGCCAGGCGCTGTTCTACGCCATCGACACGAAGCGGGTCATCAGCGCGGCGTTGCAGGGCTACGCCACGGCCGCGACCAGCTATCTGGACGAAGCGAACTCGAACTACCAGAAGGCCGCCACCGTTTACCGCTACGACCCGAACAAGGCCAAGCGCCTGCTCAAGGCGGCCGGCGTGTCCAACCTGTCGTTCGAGTTCGTGACCACCGATGTGGCCTTCATCGCAGACAGCGCACCGGTCATCATCGACTCGTGGAAGAAGATCGGCGTCAACGCCACGCTCAAGACCGCCCCCACCTCCCAGGTGCTCAGCCAGTACGTCCCAGCCAGCAACTTTCGGGTATTGGCCGGGTCCGGCGACCCCACCGTGTACGGACCGGACGCGGACCTGCTGCTGCGCTGGTACTACTACGGCGACCAGTGGATGGTGAACCGGGCCCGCTGGAACGACCCCGCCCGCGGTCAGCTCACCGCCTTGATCGACAAGGCCGCCGCGCAGAGCGGCGCCAAGCAGAAGACGACCTGGAAACAGGCGTTCGACCTCGCCGCCGACGAGCTTCCCCTCTACCCGCTCTACCACACAAAAGTAATCACCGGGTCCAACCCGAGTGCGCTCACCCACTTCCACGGGGCATCCACGACCGGTCTGTACTTCCTCAACGTCGGGCGGACCTCAGCATGACCAACTCGCTGGGAGTGGGCGTGCCTCGGCTCGGTCCAGCAGGGGTAGTTGTTGCCAGGCTCGGTGAAAGGAAGCATCGATGCGCACCGTAGCTGGGCTCATCTTGCGACGGGTGGTCACACTCATCCCGCTCATGCTGGGTGTGATCGCGTTCGTGTTCGTGGTGCTCGCGCTCGCGCCCAACAGCGCCGCGGTCTACGCACTCGGTGACAGCGCCACCCCGGTGCAGATCGCGGCGTTCAACCACGCACACGGCCTGGACCAAGCGCTTCCGGTTCGATATGTCGCCTTCCTCGGCGATCTGCTGCAAGGCAACATGGGCAGCACCTACACATTGAGCCAGCCGGTCAGCTCGATTATCAAGCGAGCGCTTCCGGTGACTCTGCAGTTGACCGGGCTTGGCGTGGCTGGAGCCATAGTGATCGCGTTGGTGCTCGGCACCCTCGGCGCGCTGTACCGGGATCGCTGGCCTGATCAGCTCATACGAGTGATCTCGATCGTGGGCATCGCGATGCCGTCATTCTGGTTGGGGATCCTGCTGATCGAGCGCTTCTCGACGATCGGGGGCGGCCCGTTCCCCAGTGGGCACTACGTGGCCCCGGCAGATTCGCTGTCGCAGTGGTTCATGAGTCTGGCATTGCCTGCGATCGCGCTGGCGCTGCCGGTTGGATGCACCCTCGCGCGCATCGTGCGGACATCTATGGTCGAAGAGCTCGATAAGGACTATGTCCGTACCGCGATGGGAGCGGGGTTGCCGCCGGTCGTCGTCATCGGGCGCAACGTGCTCCGTAACGCGCTTATCACGCCATTGACGGCGCTCGGGTTGCAGATCGGTTACCTGATCGGCGGGGCGGTGGTCATCGAGGCGATCTTCTCGCTGCCTGGTATGGGAACTCAGATGATGACCGCGATCGAGCAGGACGATATTGGTCTGGCCCGCGGTGTGGTGATCACGATCGCGCTGGGGTTCATCGTGGTTAATCTCGTCGTCGACGTCCTGCATCTGGTAGTCACTCCGAGGCTGCGGGGGGCACACTGATGACGCGAACTCTCTGGCACGTGCTACGCCGATGCGGCGACGGGGTGCGGCGGCTGCCGCTCACAGCCAAACTCGGATTGGGCTTCGTCGGCTTCATCGTGATGGTCGCGATTTTCGCAACCTTGTTGACGCGCCACGACCCGACCGCGATCGCGCTGGCGCCGGTGTCGCAGGGGCCGAGCGGACACTTCTGGTTCGGGGTCGATCGCCTCGGCCGCGACGTGTTTTCCCGCCTTATTGCGGGCACCCGGCGCTCACTCATCGTCGGGTTCGGCTCTGCAGGCCTTGCGCTCGTCGTCGGATCGTTGCTCGGCGCGATCGCCGCGACCAGCCACAAGATGGTCGACGAGGTGATCATGCGGCTGCTCGACGTCGTGATGGCCTTCCCGACGGTCATTCTTGCCGCGATCTTGATTATCGCGTTCGGTAACGGCAACCTTGCCGTGCTCGTGATCGCGATCGGATTCGTGTTCATGCCAAAGATCGCGCGGATTGTCCGCGCGAACGTGCAGGCCCAGTACGGCGAGGACTACGTGGCTGCCGAGCGGGTCATCGGCGCGCGACGCTCACACATCCTGCTGCGACACGTCGTGCGCAACACTGCGGCGCCGGTGTTGGTGTATGTCACGATCCTGGTCGCGAACGCGATCGTATTCGCGGCCTCGCTCTCATTCATCGGCGCGGGACTGCAGGGTCAGGCGGCGGCGTCCTCGTGGGGCAGCGTCATCGCCTTCGGCCAGCAGCTGCTTGCGGTGCACGGCTGGTGGGCGACCTTCTTCCCTGGCCTGCTGATCCTGCTTACCGTGCTCGCGCTGAATATGTTCGCCGAAGGTATCTCGGACGCGTTCGCCGCCCCGGCAGCCCGTCGCGTACCCGCCGCGGTGAGCACGGCGGATGCTGACGAGCGTGACGACGCTCTTGGTAGTGGCGAGATCACACCGCTGCCCGGTCTGGCCGAGGCCGCCGCCCGGTTGGCCGCGCACGCCCGGCCAGTGCTCGACGGTGAGCCGGTACTGGCCGTTCGCGGCCTGCGGATCGGGTTCCCAGACCGCCATAGCGGCGTCGACATCGTCGATGGCATCGATCTCATGGTGCGCCCGGGGGAGGTGCTGGGACTGGTGGGCGAGTCCGGCTGCGGAAAGTCGCTGACCGCCCTCACGGTGATGGGGCTGCAGCCACGCGACACCCGAGTCAGCGGCGAGCTCATCTTCGATGGGCACAACCTTCTTGAGCAGTCTTCCCGAGCCCGGCGACGGCTGATGGGAACCCAGATGGCTATGATCTATCAGGACGCGCTCTCGGCGCTCAACCCCGCTATGACGGTCGCGGCGCAGCTCAATCAGCTTGTCAAGCGCGGCGGCAAGCGCACCCCGGCCGAGCTGATGGACCTCGTCGGTCTCGATCCACGACGCGCCCTCAAGGCATATCCACACGAACTGTCCGGCGGTCAGCGGCAGCGGGTGGTTATCGCCATGGCGCTCTCCCGCGAGCCGAAGCTGATCATCGCCGATGAACCGACCACCGCATTGGACGTCACGATCCAGGCGCAGGTGATGGGGTTGCTGCTGGAGCTACGCCGCAAGCTCGGGTTCGCGCTTGTCCTCGTCTCGCATGACCTTGCCCTGGTCAGCGACGTGTGCGATCGCGTGGCGGTGATGTACGGCGGTCAGATCGCCGAAACCGGCGTGGTCGGCGAGGTCCTCGCCGCACCCAACCACCACTACACCCGAGGGTTGCTCGGCGCCGTGCTGTCTCTGGAATCCGGTCAAGAGCAGCTCACGCAGATCCGTGGCGTAGTGCCATCCCCGGCCGACTTCCCGGCAGGCTGCCGCTTCGCCGACCGATGCCCGCTCGCCAGTGAGATCTGCCGCACCACCTCGCCGACACTGATGGGACAAACCATGCGTCACCAGGCCGCCTGCCACCATCCTGCCGCCGCGCAGCATCGAGAACTGGCACGCTCGTGAACACCGAACATGAACTCGTGACGCTCCGCGAGCTGACCGTCCTGTTCAGGGCACGCGGCAACGGGCTGCGCGGTGCCAGCGTGCACGCCCTGTCCCAGGCCAGCTTGACCGTGCACGAAGGGGAAACCGTCGGCGTCGTCGGGGAGTCGGGCTGCGGAAAGTCCACCCTGGCCAGATCGCTCGTCGGGTTGCGGAGGCCGACGTCCGGCGTGATCTCGTATCAGGGGCGGGACCTCTGGCGGATGCGCAATGCGGAGCGCCGTCGCTACCTGGGTCGGCAGGTCGGGATGATCTTCCAGGATCCGTCGACGTCGTTGAACCGCCGGATGCCGGTGCACCAGATCCTGCGCGATCCTCTCGATGTGCATCGTTGGGAGAACCCGGTTCGGCGGGCACAGCGGGTCGATGAGCTGCTATCGCTGGTCGGGCTCCCGCGCTCGGTCGCGGATGTGTTGCCGAGTCAACTCTCGGGTGGGCAGCGCCAGCGGGTGGCCATCGGCCGGGCGCTCGCCCTGCAACCGCGGATCCTGATCGCCGACGAACCGACGTCGGCACTGGATGTCTCGGTGCGGGCGCAGATCTTGAATCTGCTGTTGGACCTCAAGCAGCGCCTCGGCCTGGCGATGGTCTATATCTCCCACGACATCCAGACCGTGCGTCATGTTTCGGATCGTGTGATCACGATGTATCTGGGCCGGATTGTCGAGGAGGCTCCGGCGGCCGCGATCGAGAGCGGCACGCGGCACCCCTACACCCGGGCCTTGCTGTCCGCGACGCCGAGCCTGCGCCATCAGATCTCTCCAATCCCGCTGACCGGTCCGATGCCGTCCGCGGTCGATCCGCCCAGCGGATGCCCGTTCCGGACGCGCTGCTGGCGCGCCACCGACGAATGCGCACGCCAGATGCCGGAGGCGGATACCGACCCCACCTCTCCGCGACATCGTTTCCGCTGCTATCACCCGATTCTCGGCGCCGCCGATCTCGCAGGCGCCAGCGCGCAGGAGCTCACATGACACCCCTTGCCCAGACCCCGCTACGCGGCGTCATCCCGCCGGTTTGCACCCCGCTCACCGCCGACTTGCACATCGACGTGCCCTCCCTCGAACGGCTCGTCGATCACCTGCTCGACGGCGGCGTCGACGGGTTGTTCGTGCTCGGGTCGACCGGCGAGGTCGCCTACCTCCCGGATTCGCAGCGCCGCCTGGTGACCGAGACCGTCGTCACCAGAGTCGACGGACGGGTCCCTGTGCTCGCGGGTGCCATTGACATGACAACGGCGCGGGTTGCCGAACACGCCGAGGCAGCCCTCAAAGACGGCGCCGATGGGGTCGTGGCGACCGCACCGTTCTACACCCGCACCCATCCGGCCGAGATCGAACGGCACTTCCGGTTGCTCGCCGATCGAATCGACGCCCCTATCTACGCCTACGACCTGCCGGTTTCCGTCCACGTCAAGCTCGACGCCGGGATGCTACTGCGGCTGGCCGGTGACGGTGTGCTCGCCGGGCTCAAGGACTCCAGCGGTGACGAGAGCAACCTGCGCCGGTTGCTGATGCTGCGCGACGACCTCGGTATGACCGCCGGCGCGTTCGCCGTGCTCACCGGCTCGGAGCTGACCGTCGACGCCGCGCTGAACATGGGCGCCGACGGGGTCGTCCCAGGATACGGCAACGTTGATCCTTCCGGTTACGCCCGGCTGTACCGGCTGTGCCGCGCAGGCGACTGGAACAGAGCCCGCACGGAACAGGAACGACTGCTGCGCGGCTTCGAGATCGTCTCGACGCCCGACACCGCGCGCATGGGTGGCAGTTCCGCGGCGCTGGGAGCGTTCAAGGCCGCCTTGCGCCTGCTCGGCATCATCGACAATTCACTAACCGCGCCACCTCAGATCCCGCTCGACGAAATCGAGGTCGCGGGCATCGCAAAGATACTCGTCCGTGCCGGACTTGTGGTCCGGCAGTGACCGCCGCCGGCGCGGAGCAAGCGGCGCTCACCGGGGACCTGCTCGGCATCGACATCGGCGGCACCAAAATCGCGGCCGGGGTCGTCGACACCACCGGAACGGTCGTGCGGCGCGCTGTGTGCGCCACACCCCGAACCGGTGTACTGGACGCGGTCGTCTCGCTGGTGCGGTCGCTGAGCTGCGATCCGGGCCGGATCGGCGTCGCCGCTCCCGGCGTGATCGACACAACCGCAGGAACGGTGCTCTCGGCGACCGACATCCTGCCAGGCTGGTCCGGCACACGGGTGCGAGCGCGACTTGAGGCGCGCCTTTCGGCGCCGGTGACCGTCGACAACGATGTACGGGCCATGGCTTATGGCGAAGCCCACGCAGGTGCAGGCCGTGCGCATCCGAACGCCCTGTATATCTCGGTCGGCACCGGGATCGGAGGCGCGCTCTATCGCGACGGCGCCCTGCTGCGCGGGCCGCATGCGACCGCGGGGGAGATCGCGCATCTGCTCGTCCCTGCGGTGCTCTGGCTAGGCGGGCCGTGCGGTTGCGGTCGCAGCGACCACCTCGAAGGCTCGGCGTCCGGGCCGGCGATCGCGCGCGCCTACCGCCGCCGAAGCGGACGGAGTCTGGATCTCCCTGTGATCGCCGCCCTGATGCGCGACGGCGACGCGAGCGCTAGCGAAGTCATCGCCGCCGCGGCCCGGCTTCTCGGCCGCGCCCTCGCAGGCCTGCTCGCCGCCATCGACGGCACCGCCGTCATCGTCGCGGGCGGAGTGGCCCAGATCGGTTCCGCGTTTCTGCAGCCGCTGGCAGAGTCGTTGCGCGCCGAGGCGCTGCCGCCACTGCGCCGCATTCCCGTGCTGGCCGCGCAGCTGGGCACCGACGCGCCTGTCGTCGGAGCGGCGCTGCGTGCGCGGGAGGTGGTCACCACATGACCATCGAGGAGTTCCTGGCCGTCGTGCGTGGCCGCCTGATCGTCTCGTGTCAGGCCGGTGCAGGCCACCCGCTGCGCGAGAGCGCCACTATCGCACGTCTCGCCCGCGCAGCGGTCGCGGGTGGTGCGGCCGCGGTGCGCGGCGGCGGTGTCGGCGGCGTGGCCGACGTCATCGCCATCCGAGAAGCGGTCCCCGTGCCGCTGATCGGGCTCACCAAGGACGGCGGCGACGGCGTGTTCATCACACCTACAGTCCAGGCGACTCAGGCCGTGATCGCCGCAGGCGCCGACGTGATCGCCGTCGACGGAACCCGCCGCCCGCGCCCGGACGGCCGTACCCTCGCAGACTCCGTGACCGCGGCGCACGAGGCAGGCGCCCTGGTCATGGCGGACATCGCCGACCTGAACGACGGGATCGCCGCAGCGGCAGCCGGCGCCGACGTGATCGCGACCACGCTCGCAGGCTGTCTCAGCGCACCCGTTCCAGGTGGTCCGGACGTGGCCCTCGTGACAGCGCTGCGGGCGGCCGCGCTCGGGCGGCCGATCGTCGCCGAAGGCCGATACCATCGCCCAGAACAGGTCGCGGCGGCGCTTGCGGCCGGCGCCGATGCTGTTGTTGTCGGTACCGCGATTACCGATCCGGTGTGGATCACCCGGTCCTTCACCGACGCGATCGAGGGGGCGCCGGCATGATCGCGCTATCCGGTGTCGACATGCACAGGCACGCTGCCAGTCCTGTCCCGCTCAACCAGCGGCTTCGCGTCGGCGGTGTGATAGCCGCAGGCAGTTGGGTAGGAGCTCACCATGTCCACTGAACCCGAACCGGTAGGCCCGGTGGAGAGACGTCGTACACGCCGCAACGCGATCCTGCACGCCGCCGTCCTCGCCCGGCAGCATAATGGAGGGATGACGGACATCCCACTTCCAAGCGTGACCTCGGCACCCGAAAACGGAGATGCGAACAGTCGAGCCCCATCCAGCCGGTCCCGGCAGGCCCAGCAGGCGATTCAGGAACGTATCAAGGACTGGATCCTCGACCAGGAACTCGCCTCGGGCGATCCCATGCCCACCGAGGCCGAACTCGTTGAGCGGCTCAATGTCA
>JBOHEL010000205.1:0-8378 GCA_050700995.1 Sciscionella sp.
GAAGGCCACAGCGACGAGGTGGCCGCCACCCTGCGCCGCACCGCCACCAGCCTGCCCACCAGCCAGCGCGCCGGAGCGCAGACCTGCGCGCGTTACCTGACCAACGCCGGGCCCTACCTGGACTACCGCAGCGCCCTGGCCCAGGGCTGGCCCCTCGCCACCGGCGTCATCGAAGGCGCCTGCCGACACCTGATCAAAGATCGCATGGACCTCACCGGAGCCCGCTGGACCCTGCCCGGCGCCGAAGCCATCCTCAAGCTCAGGGCCCTGCTCAGCAACGGCGACTTCGACGACTACTGGAACTACCACCTCACCCAAGAAAAACACCGGATACATGAAGTCTGCTACGAGAAGGGGGTAATCCCCGCAATCTGATCTTCACACCTCAGAAGCGCTGCACCCTGTTGATTTCGATTCACCAGGAGGAAAGTTGACCGCGCTTGCCGAGTTCGACGCGGTACGGGCCAAGCTGATTGACAACCCCCTCTACTCGCGAATAACCACCGAGGACCGGCTGCGGATCTTCATGAAGCACCACGTGTTCGCCGTGTGGGACTTCTTCACGCTGCTCAAGCGCCTGCAGACGGAGGTGACCACGGTGACCCTGCCCTGGCGGCCACGAGGGCAGGCCGAACACGGCCGGTTCATCATGGAGATCGTGCTGGCCGAGGAGACCGACGACGACATCCACGGGGGCTACATCAGCCACTTCGAGCTGTATCGGCGCGCGATGGCCGAGATCGCTGCCGACACGGGGCCGATCGACGGGTTCCTCACGGCACTAGACAGCGGACTCGGCCCCATGGAGGCACTCAAGGACGAGAGCATCCCCGGGAGCGTCAGGGAGTTCGTCAGTCACACGCTTGAGGTGGCCCTGCACGGCGCGCCGCATGAGGTGGCCTCCTCGTTCTGCCACGGCCGGGAGAACCTGCTGCCGGACGTCTTCTCCGCGGTTCGCTCCAATGTGGACGGCGTGCTCGCGAACGCGCCGGTGTTCCGGCACTACCTGGATCGCCACATCGCACTGGACCACGACGAGCACGGCCCGCTGGCACTGCGCCTGCTCAGCGTCAGCTGATGCGGCTCCGTTCGGCGTCGCGGGAGCACTTCCTGGTTGCGCTGGCTGCCTTCGCCGACCTGGCCGCCCCGGACACCCTCGAGCTGCCCGACGCGGCCCCAGATCCGCACACAGCTCGGCGACGACCCCGACCGCTACTGCGGGCCCGTGCCCGGAAGAACTGCGGAGGCAGCTCCCGATCACCTGCGCGCGGGCAACGCAAGATCGCGCTGGCCCGCTGGGTGCGCAACCGGCGCCTGAGCGACGCGCGACATGCGCGGTGGTCGAAGTCGACGGCGCCCTCGACGACAACGGCGCCACAGGCCTGGCCCAGCGTGTGGGTCACGCGCTCGGTGTCACCGTGGTCGGCACCACGCTGTTCGCCGCACTTCCTGTTGGTTCGCAGTTCACTCCTGGGGGCCTCGTTGCCGTGCGGGGTGACGGGTTAGATCCAGATCGCGGGTTCACGGGATGACCCGTTTCCTGTTCTCGCGAACGCTCTGTGGCGAACGCAGGTGACGGCATACCTAGGACCCGTATCTACGTCCCACGGTCACGCGGGGCGAGCACAGAGGAGTCCTGTCTTGGGATCGCAGCTGCATCTGATGAACCGTGTGCTCGCCGGGGCCGTCAGCATGGTCGGCGCCGGCATCGACCATCGCTTACCGGACCGTTGCGCGGTACGGCGCTCGGCAGGGGTCGCAGGCATCGGGGTCGGCCTGCCGCTGGTGCTCGGGCGGGGGCCGGATTCCTGCACGGTCGACCAGCTCCCCTTGGCTGGGTCATGACTGACACAGAAGTCGTTGCGGCCTCATCTCCCACCTCGCCGGGCTCTACCCGATGGACCGAGGCAGAGCCGCCAGAAATGCGGGGTACTCCCGAGGTCATGGTGGAGTTCCGGGCATTGGGTCCGGTAGAGGCGGTGGTCGCTGGTCGGCTGGTCGATCTGGGAGCGCCTAAGCAGCGTGCACTGCTTGCGTTGTTGGTGAGCCGGGTGGGTCAGCCGGTGGCAGTGGATGTCATGCGGGAAGAATTGTGGGCGGGGCGTCCGCCGCCATCGGCGATGACCTCACTGCAGGCGTATATAGCCAATTTGCGGAGGGTGTTAGAACCGGAGCGTGCTCCACGGACACCGGCTACCGTGTTGCGCACTTGCGCCCCCGGCTATCTGCTGGACAGCCGCGTTGTCGACGTCGACGCCCATCGGTTCGGTGAGCGCGCTACGGCGGGGTGGCAGGCGTGGGAACGGGGTGATCCGCAACAGGCGTTGAGTGAGTTCGAGGCGGGGTTGGCGTTGTGGCGGGGACAGGCATACGCGGAGCTGGCCGATGCTACGTGGGTGGTGCCGGAGGTAGCGCGACTGGACGAGTTGCGGCTATCGGTTGTTGAGGGGCGCTGCGCGGCGCTGCTAGCTGTGGGCGCCCATGGGGTGGCAGTGGCCGAATTGGAGGCCTTTATACGGGTCCATCCGCTGCGCGAATACGGCTGTGAGCTGTTGAGCCTGGCGTTGTACCGGGCCGGGCGACAGGCCGACGCACTAGCAGTGCTGCGGACCATCCAGATGCGGCTGGCAGAGGAGCTAGGCATCGACCCCAGACCAGCAATACAACACCTCGAGCGTGAAATCCTGAACCAGGCTCCGGCTCTGGACTGGCGTTCAAACCGAGCCGTCTCGACCATGCGAGTACCTAGCAGGCACACGGCCTCAACACAGGTCGCTACGACTGGTCCGCCACCCTCCCCGGTTGCGGGCGGGGAAATCTTTGTCGGTCGTGAGGTGGCGCTGCGGCAGCTGGTCGAGGGATTGGCCGCGGCGGCGGCTGGTCGGGGGCGGGTGGTGGCTGTATCCGGGGAGCCGGGGATCGGCAAAACCAGCCTACTGCGGCGTTTCGCCGAACTGGCGGGTGTGCCAGTGCTCTGGGGTGCCTGCCCCGAACACGTCGCCGCACCACCATTGTGGCTCTGGGAGCAGGTGCTGCGTGCGGTAGCCACCTGCTGCCCGCAGCGCTCAATACCGGGCCCGATGGCCGAACTACTGGACGGGGACACCCAGCAGTTGATGGACGGCGTGGAGGGCGCCGGTGGCACATTGCGGCTGTTCGAGGCAATCGTCCATTACCTGACCGGCGCATCCCACACCGCACCGCTGGTGGTGGTCCTTGATCACCTGCATCGAGCGGACCGGAGCTCACTACGGCTGTTGGCCCACCTGGCTGAGTCGGTGCCAGCAAGTCGGCTACTGGTGGCTGTGTCCTACCAGTCGGGCGAGGCAGCAACCCTGGCCGAGACGTTGGCGGCGTTGGCCCGCCCGGGAATGACGCGGATAGAGCTAAATGGCCTC
The DNA here is from genome assembly GCA_050700995.1 of Sciscionella sp. Taxonomy (GTDB): domain Bacteria; phylum Actinomycetota; class Actinomycetes; order Mycobacteriales; family Pseudonocardiaceae; genus JBOHEL01. The sequence goes on from JBOHEL010000205.1 coordinate 3,399, forward strand.
AATACCCAGGACACTCAAACTTTGGCGAGCGCTATGCTTCACCGGGAGGTCAATAAGTCTACCGCGGAAAGACTGTGGGCCCGCACCGAGGGAAATCCATTCTTCCTCCGGGAACTTATCAAGCTGTTGACCAGTGAACAGCGCCTGGATCAACCCCACACGGCACCGGTGCCGGTGCCGGTGCGCGATGTGGTGCTACGACGCATCGCCCGGCTACCCCAAATCGCGGCTGAGATGTTATCAGTGGCCGCCATCGCTGGCCGACACTTCGACATCGACGTCGTCGCCGAGGCTGCCTCCGTCGAGATTGAGACAGCACTGGAGGTCCTCGACACCGCCGTCGCAGCGGGCCTGATAGTAGAAGACCAACAGCAACTGGGCTGGTTCCGCTTCACCCACGCCCTAACCGCCGAGGCACTGTACGAAACCACCGGGCGGCTGCGCCGGGCCCGGCGGCATCGACGGATCGGTGCGGCGGCGGCGCGAGCGTGGACGGGGAACACGGAGAGGGCCGCCGAGATCGCCCGGCACTGGCTACTAGCCGCCGAACTTGACCCCACCGCTGCGACCGCCACCGCCACCGCGGCCCGCGTCGCCGACGCCCCCCAAGACGCCCTGATCTGCTTCGCGTTCTCCGGACACCACTTCTCACCGTGCGGCCCACGCCAGACAGGCCAGCCGTGCTCATAACAATCTGTTTATACAGAAATTAAGGTCCAAATCCCATCGTTATTCGGACCATCCCCGACCTGCCCCTGGAACTGGGGACTTATTGCATCTAATGCAACCTTGAAGGCCGCTTTCCCGCTGCTCCGTGTACCGAGCATCGGCCACCGGACTTGACTGAGACTGTTCAGCGGGTTGGCGCCGGCTTGGCGGCTCTTGTCCAAGGCCGGAGCTTCTCGGGGTTCCGTACCGCCCAGATGTGCTTGATCCGGTCGCCTGCCACGTCGAACGCCATCACCGTCACGGTGACGCCCTCTTGCTGAGCCACCAGACCGGGCTGACCGTTGACCATACGCTCCAGGATCCTCAGGTCGGGTGTCCTGCCGGCGATATCGACGAAGGCGCGCGCGACCTGCTCGCCGCCTTCGATGGGGCGGAGTTCGGCGCTGGCGAGGCCGCCGCCGTCAGTGATCGTCGTGACGTCAGGGTCGAGGAGGCCGATGAGGGCGTCGATGTCCTTGGCCTCCCATGCCTGCTTGAAGTCCCTGACAATGTCGGTGCGCTGGACACTCGGAGTCGCGGGAGCCTGCGGCGCGCGAATGCGACGGCGCGCCGATGAGGCCAGCTGGCGACATGCCGCCGGCGTACGGCCGACGATCTCGGCCACTTCCGCGAAGGAGTAGTGAAAGACATCGTGAAGAATGAGCACGACGCGCTCGGCCGGGGTCATTGATTCGAGCACGACGAGGAAGGCCATGTTGATCGACTCGTCGAGGGTGACTCGGTCGGCCGGGTCGACGGTGATGCCGCCCGACCACCCGGTGATCCACTCCGTAGGGTCGGGCAGGGGCTCCGGTATCCATTCGCCCACGTACCTCTCCCGCCTGGCCCGTGCCGAGCCGAGCAGGTCGAGGCAGATGCGGCTGGCGACCTTCGTCAGCCAGGCGCCGGGGGATTCGATGGCTTCCTGCTGCTGTCGCGACATGGCGTACCAGCGGGCGGACGTCTCTTGCACGACATCCTCAGCATCAGCCAGGGAGCCGAGGAGCCGGTACGCGAGATTGGTCAGCTGACGCCGCTCGCTCAGGATCGCGCTCAGGCCCGGATCGAGCCGGCCGTCTCCTGGCTCGGACTGCGTGCTCATGGTGTCGCCAACTCCCTTGGTCGCGCCTGCTCTCACCAGTTCGACGAGGCATCGCACTGAGGTGGGCGCGTTACCTCACAAAGTGAGGGATTGCGTCGTCGTACTGCTGGAGATCGGCTTCGCCCCCGGCCGGGACGTGAATCGCCGTGGCCCAACCGTCGCGCTGGCGCTGCCCATCCTGCTCGTCCGACCGTACCCGGCACCACCCGACAGAACCCGCGAAGGAAGAAAACCGATCATGGATTCCGTGAACGTCGCAATCATCTACTACAGCGCCACCGGCACCGTGCACGCCTTGGCGCAAGCGGCCGCCGAGGGCGCGGAAAAGGCCGACGCTCAGGTGCGACTGCGCAAGGTCGCCGAAACGGCCCCACCGGAGGCGATCAGTGCCAACCCGGCCTGGGACCAGCACATACAGGACACCGCCGATGTCGCCCAGGCCAGCCACGACGACCTCGAGTGGGCCGACGCGGTGCTGCTCGGCACCCCCACCCGCTTCGGTAACCCAGCCAGCCAGCTCAGGGCGTTCATCGACACCACCGGCCCGCTGTGGTTCGCGGGCAAGCTCGCCGACAAGGTGTACTCGGCTTTCACCGCCAGTAGCACCGCCCATGGCGGACAGGAGTCCACCCTCCTGGCGCTGGCGAACACGTTCTACCACTGGGGCGGCGTCATCGTGCCCCCCGGCTACACCGATCCCATCCAGTTCAAGTCAGGCAATCCCTACGGGACCTCCCACGTGGCCGGCGATGGCAAGATCAGCGACGTGGCCGTGGAAGCGGCCCGTTACCAGGCCCGGCGCGTCGTCGACACCGCGGCGGCACTCAAGGCCGGCCGCGCCGCCTAGCCCAGGCCAGCCACATCAGGACACCGCTCGCTGCGGCACCTGACCGACGTGGCGACCGCACCAGCGCTATCGACCTCATCGCCCCCGCAAACGACCACGGACAGTGCCATCCGAGCCGCCAAGCCGGCGCCAACCCGCTGAACAGTCCCAGCCAAGTCCGGTGGCCGATGCTGCTCGCTGCACGGAGCAGTGCTCAATCTTGATCACGGTCTGGGCGTCCTCCCCGAGGCGGGACGGCATCGGCCTCGCACACCTCATCACGAACGGCCATGTACGCACCGGCGACCACTCCTCTCCGAGGTCGGCATCGGCTTCACCTGACGAGCCGCGGCGGTGGAGATAACCAACTCGAAGGGATTAGAGTAATGACGCCAGAAGCCACACTCGCGCGGTTTCGCGAATATATGGTGGGGCCCGCGCGGTTTATGAACCTGCTGTCCTGTTTCGAGCTCGGCATCATCGATATGCTCCGGGAGAACCCCGGCATGACCGCGGCCAAGCTCGGCGACGCCGTCGGCGCCAAACCGGATGCCGTGGAACAGCTCCTGCAGCTGTTGGTCAAGGAAAGTTTCCTCTCCTACGACGCAGGGTCCGGCGGCTACTCCCTCGACGCGCTCGCGGGCGTCGCGAAGGCCGATCTCGAGCGAGTGCTCACCTTCATGGACCTGGTCAAGGTCGTCATGCTCAAGCAGCTATTTTATCTCACCGACAGCGTGCGGACCGGCACGATTGTCGGCCTGAACAAGCTCTATGGATTCGAGGGAAACCTGTTCGACGCCGTTGCCGAGCACCAGGACCTGCGTGAGTCCTGGGCTAAGGCGATGGACATTGGTACCGCCCGCGTTGATCCGTGGTTCTTCGATAACATCGACATGCCATCCGGCGCAAAGGTACTCGACCTCGCCGGAAACACGGGTCTTGGGGCGATTCTGACCTATCAACTGAAGGCCTCGCCCGGACTTCGGGTGACAACCTTCGACCTACCCGAAAAGGAAGAGGAGTGCCTGGCGAACTTCCGGACTCATGGCGTGGACGAGTACTGCTCGTTCATCGGCGGTGATGTTTTCAAGGAGGTCCCCACAGGTTTCGACGTTGTGATGATCAAGCACTTCCTGACCTTGTTCGACAAGAGCGAAGTGGTCAAGATCCTCGACAACGTCAACAAGTCACTGGACGTCGGCGGGCAGGTCAACGTCCTGGTTCCGGTGTACCAGGACAACGTCAGGGAGTTCGACTCTCGCTCGGTTGACTTCTACCCCGCGTTCTTCCTCGGCTGCGCCATGGGCCAGGGCGGGCCGCAGAAGCTGTCGACGTACCAAAGCTGGCTGGAAGAATGCGGTTTCGAGATGACAAAGGTAGTCGTTGAGGACCCCGCTGACATACCGCCGGACGCGCTCCCCCTACAGGCCATCCTGTGCGCGACCAAAACTGCATGATCATCTGACCTCGCGGCAGTCACAAAAGGGATTAGTTGAATAACCGTTCCGACCCCAGCGCTAGGCAGTTTCGTTTGGCTCAACGGGGGGACGAGAGAAAGAGATCCCGCGCGTGGAGTCGGGCCAGAAGAGGTGATGAGCGGGGGCGACGTCTCAGTGGCGGTCCCGAACTTCGTCGCACGTGGCCCCTGCGGCGGTGCGGCAGGGGAGACGCACGTCACATTCGTTCCTATCACATCCTACCGAGCTACTCCGTCAGAGATGTGTAAACACCAGTAACGGCAGAGGAGCTCACCATGGATGCTCGCTTGGACCTCTTCGGTAACCCGCTCACAACCAAGGTCCTGCGGTACCTCACCTCGGCGCACAATGCGGTCTCGGACTCGACGCTGCCAGCCGCGACGCAGGAACTGGTGAGGCTCCGTGCCAGTCAGATCAACGGCTGCGGGTTCTGCACCGACATGCACACGAAAGACGCTGCGCACGCCGGGGAGACCTCGGTGCGCCTCAACCTGGTTGCGGTCTGGCGGGAGGCCACGGTCTTCACCGAGGCCGAGCGCGCTGCTCTGGAGCTGACGGAGCAGGGCACCCGCATCGCCGACGCGGCCGGTGGTGTCACGGACGAGGCTTGGGCGAACGCCGCCAAGCACTACGACGAGGACCAGCTCGCCGCCCTGGTGTCCACCATCGCCCTCATCAACGCCTTCAACCGCGTGAACGTCATCGTCCAGCTGCCCGCCACCGGCGACTACCAGCCCGGCCAGGCACTCCTCTGATAACGAGGAGTACCTGGCCGGAACCGCCGGTGCCGTCTCGCACCAGCAGCGGAACCTGAACACCGCCGGACTCGACGCCCGCGACGGAGAGGTAGAGGTGAAGAAGAATGA
>JBOHEL010000206.1:0-8349 GCA_050700995.1 Sciscionella sp.
TTCCGGGAACCACAGATCGCACTGAGTGATCTGCCCGGGCTCATAAACCACACGATCGGCCGGGTCGATCCCAACATACTCCGGCCGTATCTGCCGCACCCGGTCCTTCAACGTCGTCATCGAATACTCCCACCCGATCCGCTCAGCAATCACCGTCGCCGGCATCCTCGGAAACACCACCAACAACCCCCGAATCCGCGGCTCGAACGCATCCACCTTCGACCCCCGAGCCGAGCGCTCATAACGCGGCGGCCGATCTGAGGCCAACGCTGACCGCACCGTGTTCCGGGCGATCCCCAACAGCCGAGCAACCTCGCTGATCGACACACCCTCGGCCCGGTGCAACCGCCGGATCTCCGCCCAGTCCACCAACTTGATCACACTCCAAGACTCACGGAGGGTGGTCAGTTTTCAGCCGTCGACACCCGCTCAGTGTTCACCCGTCGTCGACAGCCGGTGCCCGGCCGGTGCTGACCTCGCTCGGGCGCCGGCTGTGCTGCAGGGCGCGGGTGACGAACCGGCGGGTGGCCGCCAGGTCCCGTTTCTCGGCGACCAGTACGTCGATGACCTGGCCGTACTGGTCGATCGCCCGAGACAGATACACCCACCACCCGGCAACCTTCACCTACGTCTCGTCCACGAACCACCGGTCACCGGTGGCATGCCGGCAGGGCCGTGCCGCGTCGATCAGCAGCCGGGGTGAACCGCTGCACCCACCGATGGATCCTCACGTGATCCACCTCCATGCCCAGATCGGAAAGCAACTCCTCCACATCGCGGTACGAGAGCCCATACCGCAGGCACCACCGCACCCGCCACCAAGATCACCTCCGGCGGGAACCGGAACCCCGCCAAGCCGGACCTCGGCGCTGGCACACAGGCAGGGCGACGACGCATCAACCCAGCCTGCCCGAGCAGGTCATCCGCCAACGCAACGGTGCCACGAGGACCGCGCCGGTGCACGCCAGGGCGTTGACCTCCAGCGGGATCACTCCTTCCTATGGAGGAGCTGAGCCCGATGCGTCACACAGGGACCGCACTCCAACGGCGAGTCGCTCCGCTGGGAGCCGTTGCGTTGCTAGTCATCTGTGCCGGATCTCGAGTGGCGACCTCGATGCAGTCCCTGTTGATAGTTGCTCAATCGAATGCGCACCTGAGTCGGGGACCGAATCAGGCCATCCGAGCTCGGTGGGGGCTCGAACCCGCTGGAACCTGCCGCCCCCGGCACGAGGTGTGCCTGGGGTCGACGCCTGGGTAACCCAGCTGACGTGACATCGTAGTCAGTCGAGGCATGCAAAGCATTCGCGGCTCGCCAGCCCTCGTCAGCGGCTGAGCGCCAGTCCAGCGCTATGGCAGCCGAAGGAGGTAACACGGGACTGGGAAATCCGGTCGGTAGCGTGGCCGTCTCATCGACCTCATCGCCCGAGACCGACTGTGTCGATACCCCTCGCTGCTCCTGAAACCAAGCCGAGACCGCTTCGAAGATCAGCTCAGTGACCGGTGGGTCCTCTTCGACTGTCGCTGCGGAGCCACCCACCGTCATACTCGATTGTTCAGCGGGATCCACGGAACGAGCGTCCTGCGGCAGGGGACCGCCGTCCCATGCAATGGCAGCGCGCTCGTCGGTTTCGCTGTGGCCGGACAAGTCGCCCACCCAAGCTTCCGACCGAGTGTAGCTCTCGCTATCCCGTACCCCCCAAGCCGTCATGAATCCCGACGGTGCTCTGCCAACACCCGCGAACTCGCAAGCCTCCTCGATCGTCAGAGGCTGCTGCAACGAGCCAACCGCCGCACCGCCCTGCGGGGTTGTCAACCAGTGCGCCAAGCCCTCCGTCGTGGCAAACACGGGCGAAACCGGCGAGCCTTCCGACCCGATCTCCCACAGCTGCCAGCCCTCACCCGCAGGCGGTCCAATTCCCTCCCAAGCCTCAGCTTCGGCGTGCTGATCGGGATACGCCTCAACGCTGCCGCGTCCCTCACATTCCGGACAGACACCCCACGTCTCCGGGTCCAATCCGGCCGCTTCAATCAGCCTTTTCGTGGCCCGCCGCCGGTCGGACACATCGTGCCCGACCATGTCCGCGCGGCCCGCCAGCCCGGTAACGAACTCGCGGATATCGGCGCTCGGGCGAGGCCGCGGCCCAGGGTTACCCCCACCTGCGACGCTGCAGGAAAATGGGTACAGATCATCGCCGCCCGAGCACTTGTCGTCGTCCAGCATCAGGGCTAGCTGCGCGATCTCTTCCACCCAGGCGCGCGCTGAGGTCTGACCGCCCTCGCAAGCCTTGCCTGCCGGGCAGGGGCGCTCCTTCAGGCTGTCGGGCATCAGGTAACCCTCCCAGACCTTGTTCAGCGGCCAGCCGAAATCGAGCGGTACACGCTTCACCTCGCAGCTCATAGCTGTCTCCCGGTGGTCTCAGGGCTGAGAGCCCGACCACTCTCAGTAAGAGCAAAGCAGCCACCGTAACTCGGATGGGAAGGCAGGGTGATGGGCGCACGATCCAATGCCGCCGCAGACGCAGACGTGCGAGCCGATCGCCAGCCCCGCAAGCCGATGACGAGACGCTGAAGGTCGAGATCGCGCGGGTGCGCCGGAGAACAACGGCGTCTACGCGGCTCGCAAGGTGTGGCTGGCGCTCAATCGAGAGGGCATCACGGTGGCCCGCTGCACCGTGAAGCGGCTGATGGCCGAACTCGGCCTCCTGCTTCGCGCTCGGCTGCCAGCTCGGCAACTCTGAGGGCCTGCACCGGATCCGCCAGATCCGCGACCTTGACGACAAGCACCATTTCACCCTGGTGTGCCGGGACTTCGCCCAGCTCGGCCAGTTCGCCCATGTCAGCAACAGCGTGTTCCGGCTGATCAAGGCCTCGACCCCGGGTAGCTACACGTTCATCCTGCCCGCGACCAAGGAGGTCCCACGTCGGCTGCTACGACCCAAGAAGAAGACCATCGGGGTGCGGATTCCGCAGCACGCCGTCGTGCAGGCACTGCTCGAAGAGCTGGAGGAGCCGCTGCTGTCGTCCACGCTGCTGCTCCCCGACGAGCCCGAACCACTGACCCACGGATGGGAGATCAGAGAGCAGCTCGACCGCACGGTGGACGCAGTCGTCAACTCAGGCAACTGCGGCACCGAACCGACCACCGTGATCGACCTCTGCGGCCCCGAACCCGAGATCATGCGCCGCGGCGCCGGTGACCCATCCCGGTTCGAGTAACCCAAGGCCGAGGCAAGTGAAGCACTCGCGAGACCAACCTTGGCCAACGCATGCAGGCGGGCGTATCCCCAGGAGTTGAACCCCCACGGTGTCCGAGGACCGAGTCGACCACTACGTACACATCCTCCACCAGCACACACTGCTGGTGGTGGGGTAGGTAGGTAGGTGGGCACGCTCGCACCCCTCGACGATTGGACCGGCAGGGAAACTGCGGCTACCCGCTGGTCGACCGTTTGCCGGTACCTATGGTCATTGAACCATCTAATCCAAAGGGCGAGACGAACGCGAGATTTCAGGTCATCAGAAGCTCGCGTCGAGTTCTGGAACGGTACAGGGGCTTGGGAGTTGGTTCTGCTCAGCACGGCGACGTCGTGGTGCAACATCAGCACGTTTCGACATCCTTGGACGTCGAAGAGCGGGCGAGCGGCAGTTCATCTTGGGGATCACACGTCGATCCCGAAGATCGGGATGGGGAGGTCTTCATAGAGCTCGGGCCTGGTGGTCGCGACGGCCCGGCCGGCTGGCCAGGAACGGCCCGGCAGAGCCTGGTGGAGGGTGTGCGCGGTGGCCAGGTCGCGACCGGGCAGGGTCACACCGATCTCGACGATGTCAGCCGGTGCCAGACTCACCGGGTTCAGCGAGTCGACCTGGTCCACCGCCCAGCGGGCCAGGCCAGGTCGCTCAACGTCGGCGTCGAACAGACACACGACGGAGGTGTACAACGCCCGGTGGTAGTCGCGGGCGGTCTCGACCAGGTATGCGGCGTCCTGGACGTTGTCGTAGGCGGCGATCAGCGCCGTGGTGTCCAGCAGGAAACCGACCGGAACCAGTGGCCTCACGCGCTGGTCTGCATGGTGCGGGCCAGAATGTCGGCCTCCTGCCGCTGGATCGCGGCTAGTTTGGTCTCAAAACGCTGCCGCAACTGCTCGCGCTGCTCCGGGCTCGGGTGGTAGCCGCGGGCAGCCAGGGCGGCACGGGTGCGCTCGCGCTCGGCATCGATCTGGGCCTGGCTCGGGTGTTGCTGAGTCAGCAGATCCAGCAGCCCACCGATACTCAGCCCCTGCTCCCTGGCCAGCTCCGCGAGCCGGTCCCGGGTCCGGCTCGTGACCTTGATCGTGGCATCGGCAGCCATACACCGAACCCTACACCGACCACTACACCGACCACTACACCGCCGCCAACGAAGACCACAGCACAACATGATCGAACCAGTTCCATAAAACCGCAGGTCAAGCCCAGAATCCTATATTCGAGCCCCGCAGGGTCCGCCACTGGTCCACGGCCCGATCCAGCAACGACACCGCGTTCGTCGCGGCCAGCAGATCAGCCAGCGCCATGACCACCGCCGGTGCCGTCTTCGTGCTCGGCTGGTCGCGGCGGCACTGCAAGGCGTACTGGATCTCCAGGCGCAGCTGCCAGCCGAGCCGATCCAGCCGGATGATCTCGTTCTCGGTGGCCGTGACCTCGGCGAACCCGCGGACGAAGGGGGCTGTTGCCGGGAGCGTCCGGGTCGCTGCTGGCCCAGAACTCGATGACCGCCTGGATGAATTCCTCGGCGGACAGATGTCCATCGCCGTCGGCGTCCAAGTGGGCGAACGCCTCGTTGAGGTCGGTATCGGTGAGTCCGGGGAAGTGACCGCGCTGGAACGCAGCGAACTCCGCGCGGTTGACCTGGCCGTCGTGGTCAGTGTCGGCGATCGCCAGGAACGCCTCGGCCACTGCGCCCACAGTGGCCCGTGCTGCGGCCGGGTCAGCGGCAAGGGTCCGGGTAGATGCCAAGAACTGTTGCTTGGAGATAGCGTTGCCACCGTTGGGGATGTGCGGCTGGTGCAGGTCACGCCAGATCCGCAGATAGGCATCGATGATCCGGCGCTCAGCGGGCGAATCCGAGGCATGACCGAGGGATGCAGCGACCCGCTGCCCCATCAGCACGTGGTCATGTTCGGTGAGATAGCCATCCCCGTCCGCGTCCAAGTGATCGAAGCCGTAACTGATCTTGGCAGTCAACAGATCAGACACAGTCACACACCCCCACGAACCCCGACAGCGTCGGCTATAGCCTCGACTTTCGCGCTTTTCATCGCTGCACGTCAGGGACCTTGTGGGGCTCGAATACTCAATGCGGCGTCAACGACCTGCAGTCTTCGTGTGCCGGTCGGTGCCGGGTGATCGTCGGACGCCGTTGCTGTCGATCTTGGATCAGCTGGTGTGCACGTGGGTGCAGCCGTGCAGGGTCTCCCCGTCCACCGGTTATGGAAGCTGCAGTTCAGTGCGATGGAGGAGGGTGGGGTTTTGGGTCAACTCGGTCCTCGGACACTGAAAATCGTTTTCATCAAGTCGGGCTAGGTTGTCCGCTCCATCAGGCGCTGCTTGTCCCGGCGCAACTGGACCAGCTCGGGTTTCTCGGCACTGGGTCAGCCGCGCATCGCTGCCGTTCTCATCAGTATCAGCCTGAGCCAGCCAATTCCGCAGACACGACTCACTGATCGAGAGCTGCTTGGCCAACACAACGATCGGTTGCTCGCACGACGGGCAAGCTCGACAGCTCGGCGACGGAAGTCGCGGCAGGGTGAGGAGCAGGCACGAAAGAATCCTTCCCGGTGGCCGAGGCCACCTGAAGCCAGGTGTCCGTGCAACGGGGGCCAAGCTCAAGCCCGGCAACTCCGTGGCCGGCGCCGTGCGGCTCACCGGCGCTACGGTCCACGGCAAACCCCTCGTTCCAAGCCGTCCGCGCTGAGCGATCCAGCCGGATGATCCATCCTGGTTGCCCAAGCCTGCGTCGTTTCGCAACAACAGGCTGGCCACCATGGATCCGGGCACACCGGAGGCGCCGAGTACTGGGGGTGCTGCCTGCGAGAGTGGACCAGGGCCGGCCATCTGCGGGCCGTCGGTCTGCTGGTCTCGACGGGTCTGCTGCTTGTAGCGGTGGCCTTCAGCCGGGTAGTGGCGGTCGGCTGGATCGGCCTGCCCGTGCCCTCGGATGTCTACTTCGGACTCGAAGCGGCTGGGATCGCGGTGCTCGGGGACGAGCGCGAGATACTCCAGGTTCACCGCCTGAACGTGGCACCGGTGCACATCTGAAGGAGGACCTCGTTGCCAGATGAGCGTGTCCGCCGCGCGGTGGAGTCCGATGTGGACGCCATGGTGAAGCTGGTGTACGAGCTCGCCGAGTATGAGCGCGCCCCGAAGCAGTGCCACCTGACCGCCGATCAGCTGCGCATCGCGCTGTTCGGTCCGTCGCCCGCGCTGTTCGCGCATGTCGCCGAATTGGACCGAGAGGTGGTCGGCTGCACGTTGTGGTTCCTGAACTTCTCCACCTGGGACGGCGTGCACGGGATCTACCTCGAGGACCTCTTCGTCCAGCCGAGCGCCAGGGGTTCCGGGCTGGGCAAGGCGTTGCTGACCGCGCTCGCCGAGGAGTGCGCGCGGCGCGGCTACTCCCGGCTGCAGTGGTGGGTGCTGGACTGGAACGAGTCGGCGATCGGCTTCTACACCTCACTCGGCGCGGTGCCGATGGACGAGTGGACGGTGTTCCGGGTCAGTGGTGACGCTCTGAGCAGGCTCGCGGGCAGACGGTGAACAGCTGTACGAGGACCAGCACGCCGAGCGCCGCGACCGGGGATGCCGGGCCGCCGGCATCTGGGGAACCGACCAGACCTGGCGCGGAAGTCCTCGACCTCGTCCAGTCCGTCCCGTCCACCGACGACGACTCCGCACCACCCCCAGCTCACCAGCCGCCAGGGCCCTACGGGGATCTCTTCTCGCTCGTGCACAGAGAGGTACCCCACGTGTGACCGCGGCGGCGCGAAGTAGGTGTGCATGCTCGTGAGCCGCGACGGTCACCGCAGGTCAGAGGTCGTGACGGTGCGGAGAGTCTGCGCCGATGGCCGAACGAGGCGCTTGGGTGGCCTGTGGTGGTGAGGGGTTCTCTTCTGTGGGCGCCGGTAGCAGTGTGGGCGGTGGTGAGGTTCGGCTACCGGTGCGGAGACTTCCGCGGGAGGCGTGGTGACCGAGCAGAAGACACAGCAAGCCGGGGTTCGGCCGGAGCTACGGGTGTCGGACTGGGTCGCGATCCGGGCCACGGTGCCACCACCAGTGGCGACCAGACGACTGTGAGAGGAGACACCGATGGCCGAGTCAGACGACTTTCCCGCACCACGGCAGGGCCTGGTGTTGACGCATTTCCTGACCGTGCGCGACGTCTCGGTCTCGCGGACGTTCTACGCCGACATCTTCGGGGGGCGGGTCGTGCTGGCCGAAAACCCCGCCATCGTCCAGGTTGCCAATAGCTGGATCATCATGAACCCCGGCGGAGGGCCCACCCCGGACAAACCCACCATCACCCTGACTCCACCCGAGCCCGGGGATCCGGTGTCAACCTTCCTCAACGTCCGGGTGGCCGATATCGCAGCCTTCTACGCTGATGCCCGGGCCAAAGGCGCGCACTTCCTGACCGAACCGCTGGACCGCAAAGCCGAGCTGCGCTGCTATCTACGCGACCCCGACGGCTACCTCATTGAGGTCGGACAGGCCACCGGAATGCTGCACGGCGTCTTCGCCGACCCGCCCGCCGCGTCGACCTGATCTCGTTGCCTACCCCAGCAACCGCACGATTCACCCGCCACTACTCCCGCCTGCTCAGGGACCACCAGCCACGATCTTGAGACCCGACCAGATCAGACGGGGCTGTTGCGTTAGCGGGAGGCGAGACATGCTTGACGCCCGAGGCACCCTGTTCAGATGGCGCGGGCGAGTTCGGTAAAGACCGCTGGAAGCCGATGCTGTGGATCGATGTCTACGCCGAGTTCATAGTGTCCGCGGCGGAGGTTTTGGACGAACGCGTGTCCGGCGCTAATCACTCGGGTGGAGCGGAGCCGTGTCAGGCCGCGCATCGGCCGCCGCCGCGACTTCAGCCGTCCATGATCGGATTCGATCGGGTTGTTGGCGTATTGCTCGACAACATGGCAGGCGGCGGGCACCAGTTCATCGACAACGCGCGGGTAAGCCGCAATGCCACGTAGCCTAATTTGATCATGGTGTTGTGCTGGGATTTCGTGTGGTTCGGCGTGGTTGGGTGATCAGGGCTTGTGTCTCTGTTGTGATTACTGATCATGAGCGGAGATGGGTCGGATC
>JBOHEL010000207.1:0-8326 GCA_050700995.1 Sciscionella sp.
AGACTGCGATCCCGATACGCTTGCCGCCCTGCACGAAGCGGAGTCCGTGGCTGCCGGGTGCAGGACCGGTTTCCCGGCGGGGTCGACGTGCATGCCATGCCGCACCTCGCGCGGCGGGTGGCCGGCGTTGGCTGGCCCATCGAGATCTGGACCGATGTGCGCGCACATCTTGACTGGCTGCCACAGGCCGTGGCCACGGCGGCCACGCCTGTCGTGTTCGACCATTTCGGCTTCCTGCCCGCAGCCGAGGCCCCCGATGAGGCACCGGTGCGCGAACTACTCGCGATGGTGCGGCGTGGGTGGCGCTCTCTGGCGCGCACCGGCTCGCAGCAGGCGACACCGAAGCTGCGGCGGCGAGGTTACTGCGCCCCAGAGTGGAAGCGCTCTGCGAGCAGGCGCCGGACAGGCTGATCTGGGGAAGCGACTGGCCCTACGTCGCGCCGCCGGGTCCGATACCTACCGTCGCCGACCATCGCCGGGTACTGGACTGCTGGCTTCCCGAGGAACTCCGCCAGCGGAATCCTGGTGAGCAACCCGGCATTGCTCTACGGGTTTCCCGCGGAGCACACCGCTTGACGGGTGGTGACCGCGCCGGCAGATGTCGCAGCCACCAGGCACCGCCACATCCGAGCGCACCTCGACGATCTCGCTGCAGTGCCCACGTTCGCGCAGGCCCTGGGCAAGCACTGTGGCGATACCGAGGCCGCCGTCCGCGTGAGACCGCGACAGCACATCACCCAACGAGGCGCCGAGCGGGCGAGTCAGGGCCAATTCCGGACTCCGGCAAGCCAGATGTCGGTGATCGGCGCGCTCGCCGCGCTGCGACCGGCATGCGGCAGCCGGTACATCCCCGCGTTATGAGCGGCGGTTCGCATCACTACGGGTGACACGCTGTGCCGTAGCACGCGCCATCGGTGACACGCTGCCAGCAGCAGGCTCATCGGGCGCCGCCGGGCCCGCGCCCAGCAACCATCCGAGGCGGCCGGGGCGCAGCCTTTCCACCGGCCCGGCGAGCACCGCTCTGGCGAACAGTCCGACAAGCAGTGCGACGATGGCCCCGAGCACGATCGCCGCGAGCACGTCGTGCGGATAGTGCGCTCCGACATAAACCCGGGAGAGACCCATCAGCAGCGCGAACGGCACGGCTGTCCAGCCAAGCTTGCGGTGCACCAGCAACAGCGCGACCGCGAGCGCCACCGCGACCGCGGTGTGGTTGCTGGGGAAAGAGAAATCCGTGACCGGATCGCATGGCAGCACCGTGGTCGTGACATGCAGCGTGTCGCAGGGGCGGATTTCCCGCACTGCGGACTTGAGGATCTCGTTGACGGCGAAGGCGGCGAGTACGCCGACCGGCGCGGCAAGCGCGGCGGCCGCCGCCCGCGCGTCCGAGTGGCGTGCGAGTAGCCCCCCTGCAAGCAGCAGCAGCGCCAGCACCACGAAACCGGCGACGGTGTAGATCTGCGCCGCAGCGTGTAACCAGGGTGTCCGCTGCGCGAAGCGCACGATATCTAGGTACCAGCCGGAATCGAAGTAGGAAGGCGAAACCGCCGCAATGTGCTCGTACACGATGTGTTGTGCCTTTCGCAAATGAACGTGCGTGATGCGCGAGGGCTGCGCGGCCACGCACCTATCTTCTACACTAATGTAGATAGTCGATGAACGTCTTCGTGGCCGCCCGATCCCCGATCGACGTGCGGGGCTGCCGTCGCTACCGGCTGTTCTTGCCGTCACGTGCCGCGGCACGCAGCAAGGATCGCAGTAAGCCTTCGTCCGTTTCGGACAGTTCGGAAACGAACCGGGCGAGTACCGCGCCCCGGTCCTCCTTGGAGTCGAGCACCTGCCGCATCCGCCGCGCAGCCAGGCCGGACTCGTCGGAAACCGGCGTGTACGCGTATGCCCTGCCCTGCTTGTACCGGGCCAGCACATTCTTCTCGTGGAGCCGGGACAGGATCGTCACGACGGTGCTGTAGGCGAGGCCTGCGGGCAGTTCGGCTTGCACCTGGCTCGCCGTGAGTGGTTTGCGAGCGGCCCACAACGCCGCCAGCACGTCGCTCGCCAACTCCCCGGGCCCCCGGCGCGGGGTCGCGCCGAGCCCGCCATGCCCCTTCGACTTTCGCACGAGAACGATGCTACCGCACACGTGACTCTCTAATGTTCTACACACCTGTAGTGTTGCTGCAGGCCTGAATCGCAGGAGGCGGCGCCCGTGACGACCGCCCTGCTCGTGCTCGCGGTGTTCGTCGCTTGTGCCGTCGAGGCGGTGGAGGCACTCACCATCGTGCTGGCCGTCGGGCTCCGCTGGCGCACTCCGCCTCTTCGTGGGGTGGCCAGTTACTGGTGTTCGGGCTGCCTTGCTGCGCAAGGCGATTCTGCGGGTCCCCGGGACGAAGGCTGTGCATGACGAGGCCACCCAGCGGTCACTTCCCGATCACCTTCTACTACGATATTTGTAGTAGCATCGCGCTGATACTACAAAGAGTGTAGTAACCACTCGGGCGGGCGAGCCAGCACCCCGGACCTCCCACCGGGCCGCCAGGACAGTGCGCCTGGCGCGGCGAAAGGAAGTGGCGTGGCGCGGATTGTGTTGATTTCGGCGAGCGTCGGTGCGGGCCACGACGGCGTGGCACGTCAGCTGGCTACCGGACTGGCCGCAGCCGGACACCAGGTCGACTGCTACGACTTTCTCGCGCTCTTGCCGCGACGACTCGGCACACGATTGCGGGCCGCGTACCGCCGCCAGCTCGCGGCCGCGCCCCGCAGTTGGGGGTGGCTGCTACGCGCACTGGCACCGCGCTGGACACGCGCCGCGCTCGCGGTGGTGTTGTGCTGGTTGGTAGGGTCGGCATTGCGCCTGGCCGTCGCCGCCGACGCGGACGCCGTGGTGTCGACCTACCCACTGGTCGGCCAGGTGGTCGCGCGATGGCGCCGCTCAGGAAAGTGCGCGGCGCCGCTGGTCACCTACCTGACAGACCCCTCTGTCCATCCACTGTGGATCGCCGAAGGCACCGATCTCTATCTGACGCCGTATGCCGCGACGGCGACGCATGCCCGATGTCGGGGGGCCGAATCGGTGATGGTCGTCGCGGCGGCGGTGCGACCCGAGTTCCGGCCCGCTCACGATATGGCGGAACGGGCCGCCGCCCGCGCCCGGTTTGGCCTGCCCGCGACCGGAAGGCTGGCGGTGGTGCTGTCCGGTTCCTGGGGCGTCGGCGCCGTGGAACAGGCCGCCCGCGATATCGCCGCCAGCGGTGCCGCGACGCCAGTGGTGGTGTGCGGGGAGAACACCGCGCTGCGGCAACGACTGCACGACCTGGCGTCCGGCCACGTGCTCGGCTGGGTGGCGGATATGCCCACGCTGCTGCGGGCCTGCGACGTGATGGTGGGTTGCTCCGGCGGGCTGAGCGTCGCCGAGGCGCACGCCACCGGTTTGCCCGTCGTCGCCTACCGGTGCCTGCCAGGCCACGGTCGGGCGAACGCCGCCGTGCTGCACGCGGCAGGCCTGGCGCACTGGGTGCGCGACTCCGCAGGCCTCCCCTCCGCGCTGCACGCCGCCGTCGGCAACGGCCGGACCGTGCTGCCCGCGCTGGTGACCGACCCGGTAGGCGTGATCACCTTCGTCGCAACCGGATCCAACCGGGCCCACCCCCTGCCGGAAGTGCACATCGCCTCGGCGGGCCTGTGGCCCCCGGTTCCGATTTCGGCCGGTGCGAACGCCGCGCGGCAAATCGTGAATCACCCGCGGCGCTGACAACCGCGCCCGTCCCATACCCAACCGCGTCGAACCAGCCGCGCGAATCAGGAGGTGCAGCCAACCATGGCCATTCCATCCGTCAGCTCGCCGTCCGCACGACCCGTGACGTCGAATCCGAAGCCCATGCTGTCCGGTCGGCAAACTGGCCAGGAGGCACTGCTGGTCAAGTTGTTCGTCGTACTGCCCCTTGCGGCACTGGTCGCCGCGGTGCCCTTTGCGTGGGGTTGGGGCCTCGGGTGGACCGATATCGCGCTGGGCGTCGGGTTCTATCTGGTGTCCGGACTGGGAGTGACAGTCGGCTACCACCGGTACTTCACCCATAGCGCCTTCAAAGCCAACCCCGCGCTGCGCGTCGGGCTGGCCGTCGCGGGCAGCCTGGCATTTCAGGGCGGTGTCATCGACTGGGTCGCCGACCACCGCCGCCACCACGCCTTCGCCGACCGCGAGGGGGATCCGCACTCACCGTGGCGCTTCGGCACGACGCCCACCGCGATCGCCCGAGGATTCTGCTACGCCCACGTTGGTTGGCTGTTCGAACGTAGCCGCACTAACGTCGACCGGTTCGCCCCCGACCTTGCCGCCGATGTCACGCTGCGGAAGGTCAACGACGCGTTCCTCGGCTTCGCAGTCGCCAGCCTCGCCGCTCCCGCACTGCTCGGCGGACTGCTGACCTGGTCGGTATGGGGTGCGGTGAGCGCGCTGTTCTGGGCAGGCCTGGTACGCATCGGGCTGCTGCACCATGTGACCTGGTCGGTCAACTCGATCTGCCACATGATCGGCTCCCGCCCATTCACCACCAGGGACCGTTCGGCGAACGTGTGGCCGCTGGCACTGGCATCGTTCGGTGAGTCGTGGCACAACCTGCACCATGCGGACCCCACCTGCGCCAGGCATGGTGTGCGCAGGGGCCAGATCGATATCTCCGCGCGCGTGATCTGGATCTTCGAGAAGCTCGGCTGGGTGCACGACGTTCGCTGGCCAACCCCCGCACGCCTTGCGCGCCTCATCCGGCACTAGTGTCCTCACTACGGCGACGTTCGCGAGGTATCGAGACGCTCAACCGGGCTTTGTAAGGCCAACCCGATCTGGCACGCCTCGGTAGGGCTCAAGTCCCTGCGGTTCGGGACCTTTGGCCGATAGGCGCGGTGGCCACTCGCTGCGAGGATGGGCAGCTACGTCCACGAGTGACCGCCGAGGGGCCACGCGAAACGAGGCAGCGATGAGCACCGAGCAGAGTGTTCCGTATACCGGTACGGCAGCGTTTGACCCGCTGTCGCGAGAACGATCCCGAGCCGCGCGCACGGTCGCGCGTAACGCGCTCGACAACACCGATCTGGCCGAGCTGCTGGAAATGCTCGACCTCGCGGCGAAAGGCGACCCCTAGCGTGCGGCAACCGCCTCGCGGGCTACTGTGCCGCCACGAGCGCTCGCTTGGTGAGTACGCGCGCCAGATGCCGCCTGTAGTCCTGATCGGCGTGCAGGTCCTTCACCGGTTGCGTGCCCTCAGCCGCCAACAGTGACGCGTCGGCGGGGGTGGCACCCTCGGCCAGTGCGCGTTCCGTCGCCGCCGCCCGCAGCGGAGTGCTGCCCATGTTGGCCAGCGCCACCCGCCCGGCAACTGTGGCCACCCCCACGATCGCCCAGTCGTTGGACCGCCGCACGAACTTCTCGTAGTGCCAACCGGTCGTGCCCGTGCGAGGGACACGGACCTCGACCAGTACCTCACCGGGATCCATCGCGGTTTCGAAATATCCGAGGAAGAAATCCGTCGCCGCGATCTCGCGCCGTCCACGGGGACCCTGCACGATGACTGTCGCCGAGGAAGCCAGTACCGCCGCCGGTAGGTCGGCGGCCGGGTCCGCGTGCGCGAGGGACCCGCCGATCGTGCCTCGGTTGCGAATCTGCGGGTCGCCCACGACCGAGGCGACAGCCGCGATCAGCGGTGCCTGCGCGCGCAGGACTTCGGAAGCGATCAGGTCGCGGTGCCTCGTGAGCGCTCCGATGGCCACCGCGCCATCCTCGATACGGATGTAGGACGCCCCTGGCAACGTCCGGATGTCGATCAGCACCGACGGCACCGCGAACCGGAGTTTCATCATCGGCAGCAGCGAATGTCCGCCCGCGAGCAACTTCGCGTCTTCACCGTGCTCGGCGAGCAGCGCGATCGCCTCGTCGAAGGAACCAGCGCGGGTGTAGTCGAAGGACGTGGGGATCATTCGGCCACACCCGCCGTCTCTGCCGCGCCCATAGTCTCGGCGGCGGTCAGCACCGCACGCACAATGTTGTGGTAGCCGGTGCAACGGCACAGGTTGCCCTCAAGCCCCTCGCGAACCTGCTGCTCGCTGGGGTGCGGATTCTCAGCGAGCAAACCCACCGCCGCCATCACCATGCCGGGGGTACAGAAGCCGCACTGCAAACCGTGCTCGGCGCGGAACGCCGCCTGCACCGGGTGCAGACCGTCGACGTCCGGTGCCGTCGCCGCGAGCCCTTCCAGCGTGGTCACCGACGCGCCCTGCGCGGCGACGGCTAGCACCGTGCAGGACTTCACCGACTCGCCATCCACCCGCACCGTGCACGCACCACACGAAGTGGTGTCGCAACCAATATTGGTCGCCCTCAGGCCGCACACGTCCCGCAAGCAGTGCGCAAGCAGCAAGCGAGGCTCCACCTCGTCCTCGCGCGCCTCACCGTTGACCTTCATCGACAGCCGCATCAGCGCTCTCGTACCTTCCTCATGACCAGGGCTCCGCCATTATCGATCACTCGGCCTCCAGTGCCTTGCGGGACACCCGCACCCGGTCGGCCCTCATGACCAGGGCTCCGCCATTATCGATCACTCGGCCTCCAGTGCCTTGCGGGACCGCGCTGCGGCCTGGATCGCCGAGAACACCCGCATCGGACTCGTCGGCATGTCCACGTGCCGCACACCCAGGTGAGCGAGCGCGTCGACGACGGCGTTCTGCACGGCGGGTGTGGAACCGATGGTGCCTGACTCGCCGATGCCCTTCGCGCCGAGCGAGTTGTACGACGTCGGCGTCTGCGTCGTCACGAGTTCGAAGCTCGGCAGCTCGGTCGCCGAGACGATCGGGTAGTCGGCGAACGTGCTCGTGATCGGGTTGCCGTCCTCGTCGTAACAGACTTCTTCGAGCAGTGCCTGCGCCGCGCCCTGAGCGAGACCGCCGTGACGCTGACCCTCCGCGATCAACGGATTGATCACGACGCCCGCGTCATCCAGTGCTATCAGCCGGGTCAGCCGGGCCTTGCCGGTCTCGACGTCGACCTCTGCCACCGCGACATGCGCACCGAACGGGTACGTCGCACCGGGCGCCACGAACACTGACCGCACCAGCAGCGGCTCCTGCTCGGCCAGCGCTGCGAAGGTCATCCCGGAACCCGGCACGCCGCGAATCGCCAGCCCGGCCGTGGCATGGTCGACGATAAGGTCTTCCGGGGCGACCTCCAGTTTGCCGGCCGCGCGCGCCCTCGCCAGCTCGATGAGCTCCTGCGAGGCTTGCTTGACCGCCGCACCGCCCTGTTGCAGGCTGCGCGAACCCATGGTGCCGCCACCGGTGGGCACCAGGTCGGTGTCACCCCACCGGACCGTGATCTTCGCTATCGGGATGCCCAGCTCCTCGCTGGCGAGCATGGCCCACACCGTCGAGTGCCCCTGCCCGTGCGGAGAGGTTCCGGTGAGGATCGTGGCAGTCCCATCGGGATGTACCTCGACGGTGGCGTTCTCCTGCGGTGCCCCCGACTCGCTGCCGCCGCCGGTGATCTCGACGTACACCGCGAGGCCGATACCGAGCTGGATGGTGTCGCCGCGCTCACGACGTGCCGCCTGCTCACGTCGCAGCCTGTCATAGTCGGCGGCCGCCAACACGGTGTCCAGCGCCATGGCGTAATCGCCCGAGTCGTAGGTGGCCCCGCCCTTGCTCGTGATCGGCTCGGTGAAGGCAGGCAGCAGGTTGCGCCTGCGAACCGTCGCCGGGTCCATGCCGACCTCGGCGGCGAACAGGTCCATCGCCCGCTCGATGGCGGCGGCAGCCTCCGGCCGACCCGCACCACGGTAGGCCGAGACCGGCGTGGTGTTGGTGACCACACTGGTGTAGGAGGTCGCCAGCCGCTCGATGTCGTAGACGCCCGGTGCCATCAGCAGGGTCAGCGTCGGCAGCAGCGCACCGAGATACGGGTACGCACCGCAGTCCTGAACCACATGCAGCCGGTACGCCTTGACGCGACCGTCCCGGTCGCCGCCGATCGTGACGGTCTGCACCTGGCCTCGGCCGTGGGTCATGCCAACCAGGTTTTCCGAGCGGGTCTCCACCCACGAGGCAGGGCGCACGAAATGCCTGGCGATCCAGCCGACCACAACGGATTCCTGGTCCGCGCCTCCTCTGGCACCGAAGGCCCCGCCAACGGCGGGGGTGATGACGTGGACCTTGTCCGTGGTGAGCCCCAACATCGCCGCGAGGCCTGCCTGGGCACCCTGCGCACCCTGGTTCGGTACCCACGTGGTCAACCGGTCGTCCTCACCCCAGACCGCGGCGGCGCCGCGCACTTCCATAGGTGCGGCAG
>JBOHEL010000208.1:0-8324 GCA_050700995.1 Sciscionella sp.
GTGCCAGCCCGGTCGGGCTGTGCGACCAGGCAGGCACACCACTACCAGCTGTTACTTCTCCACCATCGCGCGCAGGCTCTGTCGCAGCGAACCCATTGTCGCCATGACAGCGGTCGGTTCATAGCCGCAGTGCGCCATACAGTTAGCACACCGCGGGTCCTTGCCACGGCCGTACTTGCTCCAGTCCGTCGTCTCGATCAGTTCCTTGTACGTCTTGGCATAGCCGTCATTCATGAGGTAGCAGGGTCGCTGCCAACCGAACAGCGAGTACGACGGGATTCCCCATGGCGTGCACTCGTAATCCACCTTGCCCTCAAGGAAATCGAGGTACAGCGGCGAGTGGTTGAGCTTCCACTTCTTTCGCCTGCCGTCCGCGAAGACCTTCTTGAACAGCTCGCGGGTCTCATTGACACCGAGGAAGTGCTCCTGATCCGGCGCCTTCTCGTAAGCGTAGGCCGGTGAGAACTCCATTTCGTCGACACCCGCCTCGTTCTGCAGGTAGTCGAATGTGTCGATGATGGACTGCGGGGTGCTTGTTGTGAAGAACGTCGAGTTCGAGGTGACCCGGAACCCCCTGCCCTTCAGCTCCTTGATCGCTTCGATCGCCTCGTCGAACACTCCTTCCTTGCATACCGAGGCATCGTGCTCCTCCCGCAGGCCGTCGATGTGGATCGCCCACTGGAAATACGGAGAAGGCTTGAACTCGAAGCGGTCGATCCGCTTGCGCACCAGCATCGCGTTGGTGCAGAGCGTCACAAACTTCCTGCGCTTCACCAGCTCGTTGACGATCACATCAATCTGCGGATGCATCAGTGGCTCGCCGCCGGAGATCGCCACCATCGGCGCACCGGACTCGACCACCGCGTCGACCGCCTGCTGTACGGGCATCCGCTGCTTCAACACATCGTGCGGATGTTGGATCTTTCCGCAACCGGCGCATGCCAGATTGCAGGCGAAGAGGGTCTCAAGTTCCACCACCAGCGGATATTTCTTCCGACCCAGCAGCTTATTCTTGAAGATGTAACCGCCGACCTTCGCGGCCTGCCGAACTGGCACTGCCATTACGCTCTAACCTCCTTGGAAAGCATGCTCCGCATGATCTCGGTGGCGACCGCCCCGCCCTCCGCGATCACCACCGGGCCGAGGCCCCGCAGCGCCTCGACCAACTCCGCCGCGATAGCTCCGGTTATCGGATCTACCGCGCACACCACGACGTCGCGAGCACCGAGCAGCCATGTCAGCTCGATCTGCCGCGCTCCGCCGACGAGCCCGCAAGGCGTACCGGTACGCCTTGCCAGCTCGACAAGCCGCATGGCCTCCGAGGAATCCTCCGAGCCTGCGACAAGAATGAGGTCGGCATCGCGGGCCAGTTCCGCCGCCATACCGCCATCGGCCAGCGCCACCGTCCTCGGCCCCGTCGCCTCCGCCCAGCGCGGCAGCGCCGCCGCCGCCTTCGCCAGGCTGCGCAGTGCGGTGATACCGCCAGGCACTGTCTGGAGGCTGCGCAACGGCCGGTCCGGGGTATCGACCACGACGCGCACCACGGCAAGCGGTGTGGCCCCGGCGGCCTCGGCGAGCACGTCGGACTCCATGTCCGCGGCCAGCGCACCTTCCTCGGCCAGGCGGCCGCGCTCACGCCCGTGCACGATCCGCGCCGTCGACACAATCGGTCCACAGTGGGCCGTAAGGCCATCGGCGGCTATCTGCGCCGCCAGCATCGGCGCGCTCAGACAACGAACCGTGGCGCCCGCCGCGCGTATCTCACTGGCAACCACAACATCACCGGGCCGCAGCGCCGGATCCACGGCGCCCGCCACGCCCGCGACGGCGAACGCGCCACCGCCGCCGATACGCAGTCGCGCGGCACACCGGGCGGCACGCCGCCGCCCCATGCCCGCGTGCACCACAGTGGCGCCCGCGCCAACGCCGTGCCGTACCGCCCAGGCCTCACAGGCCATGGGCGCCGCGACGAGCAAACGGCGGGTCATGTGCCATGGACCGATCCCTGACGCGCCACCGCGAACCGGCCGAGCGCCGCCGTCGGAAACACCACGCGGTACAAGTGATAGTTGATGTAGAAATCGCCGGGGAATCCGGTACCGGTGAAGTACTCCTCGTCCCAGCCGCCGTCCTCACGCTGGTTGCGAATGAGCCATTCCAGGCCCGCCCGCACGACCGGCCCGGTCTGCCCAGCCGAGTGCAGTGCGAGCAGCGCCCATGCAGTCTGTGACGCGGTGGACTGCCCGCGGCCAGACCATGAGGGGTCCTGATAGGACCGTAGGTCCTCACCCCATCCGCCGTCTGTGTTCTGGTGTGCCGCCAGCCAGACTACCGCTCGCCGAATGGCTGGATTATCCGTAGCGGTTCCCGCAGCGACCAGCGCGGGCACGACGGCACCGATACCGTAGACATAGTTCGCGCCCCACCGGCCATACCATGAGCCGTCAGGTTCCTGCCTTCGCAACATCCACCGGACTCCACGCCGGGCTGCGGGGTCATCCGCCTTACCTTCTGCCGCAAGCATCTCGACCACGTGGGCGGTGACGTCGGCTGACGGCGGATCCGTCAACGCCCCGAAATCGCCGAACGGAAGCTTGGCAGGCAACCGCGCTGTGTTGTCCGCGTCGAACGCGCCCCAGCCGCCGTCGGAGGACTGCATCCCGACCAGCCAGTTCGTCGCCCTGTCTATCGCGCCGCGCAGCCTGTCCCCCGAGACCCCTGTTACCCTACGCAGCGCTAGCACGATCTCCGCGGTGTCATCGGTGTCGGGATATACGTCGTTGGCGAACTCGAACGCCCAGCCGCCCGGTGCCACCTTCGGACGCCGTACCGCCCAATCCCCACGCGATCGGATCTCCTCCCCCAGTAGCCATTCCGACGCGGTACCCACGGCAGGATGGGAAGGGTCGATACCGCTGTCGAGCAGTGCGTTCAGCGCCAGGCCGGTATCCCACACCGGCGATTGGCACGCCTCCAGCCTGCGGACCATCCCTTGTGGACCGTCCTCGACGATGGTGAAACCGTCCAAGCCATCCAATGCCTTCCGCAGCACCGGATGCTCCATCGGGTAGCCGAGCACATGTAACGCGAGGATGGAGTACACCCATGGCGGCTGGATGCCACCCCATCCGCCATCGGCCTCCTGCCTGGCGACAATCCACTCGGCGGCTTGGCGCAACGCCAGTTTGCGCAACGGTTTCACTGGCAGCTTCTCGTGCTGGTGCAGTACCCAGTCGAGCCCTTCGAACGCGCGCGCGAGCGACAAAGTCCTGGTGTGTGACTTGGCACGCGCGCCAGTGCGCAACTCCGCCACCGTGACACCGAGCTCATGTACCGGCCGGTGGGCGCAGACCACCGTCAGTGCCACTACTGTCTGCCGAGCCCAGCAGCCCCAGTCGTATACGTTCAGCGGCGCCCAGGACGGCAGGAAGATCATTTCCGGTGGCATCACCGGAAGCTCTTCCCACGGCCACTCACCGAACAGCGCGAGCCAGATCCGGGTGAAAACCCTGGTCTGTTCCAGGCCGCCCTTCGCAAGGATGAACTCCTTTGCCAGCCGCATATGTTCGGCGTCAACGGAGTCCCCAGCCAGCTTGAGTACTACGTAGGCCTCGACGGTGGTGGAAAGGTCGGCAGGACCGCCGTAGAAATTGGCCCAGGTGCCATCAGCGCGTTGTTGCGAACGAATCCACCGCGCCGCCCTCGCCGTGGTCTGCGGCTCGGAGATGCCGAGGAACTGTCGTAGCAGAAGATCCTCGGCATCCATGGTGACGTTGGTTTCCAGCTCACCCTTCCACCAGCCCTCCGGCTGCTGAATGGAAAGCAGGTATTCCCGCGCCTTCGCGGCGGCAACCGCTACCCGTGCGGACAGTCCTGGTGCTTCGTGCCGCTCGACAATGGCGGTACTCATCGATCCCTCCCCGTCACGAACAGCGCGGTCGACCACAGTGCCTGGTGAACTCCTTCCGGTGCTCCGACAGAGTCCAATGCGTTGCGCGCCAGTTGAATATGCCTGTCAGCTTCGGATTGCGTCCACGCCGCGCCGCCCGCTCGTTCCACGAGTTCGGCGAGCGCGGGCAGATCATCCTCATGAAAGGGCTCGGGCCGCAGGTACACATCCCGGAAGGTTTCCCCTGCCACGCTGTTGGCATTCAGCGCGACAACCACCGGAACCGACTTCTTCTTGACACGAAGGTCTGCAAGGGCCGGTTTCCCGGTTACCTCCGGCGTGCCCCAGATTCCCAGCAGATCGTCGATCAGTTGGAAAGCAAGCCCGATATGCTCCCCAAATTCGGCGAGCCGCGCCACTGTGGACGCGGGAGCACCAACGGCGAGCGCGCCGACAGATGTCGCGCAGCGCATCAGCGCCCCCGTCTTCGCCGCGGCCATGTCCAAGCACTCCGACAAGGTCACGTCCGCGCGCTGCTCAAAGCCGACGTCAGCGGATTGCCCGGCTATCAACCGTTGCACTGCCTCGTCCAGGCAACCGATCACCGCGGTCGCCCTCGGGCCGTCATACCTCCTACGAGCGACTTCGACCGCCAAGGTGAGGAGAGCATCGCCGGCCAAGATGGCGGCAGGCATCCCGAATACGGTCCATGCGGTCGCGCGGTGCCTGCGCTCACGGTCGCCGTCCATGACATCGTCGTGCAGCAGTGAGAAGTTGTGGATCAGCTCAACGGCGGTTGCCGCAGGCACCGCGTCGTCGGACGGCATGCCTGCGGCCTGCGCCGAGAGCAACGCGAGTGCAGGCCGCAGCGCCTTACCACCGTTCCCTGGCACAGGGTCGCCGCAGGCATCCAGCCAGCCGAAGTGATAGCCGACGACCTTCGCGATACCAGGATCCAGTTCGTCGATGGCGGCGCGCAGCGCGGGGCGTACCACATCCCTGGCGGCGTTCACCTGTGCCGGTAACGTTGCGGTCATCGTGCCACCTCCGCAGAACCTGCCAATGTCCGCTCGCCGATCGGGGCGCCGGCGGCGTCAGCTGCCAACCTCTTGACGATCATGCGCTTCCTTTTACTCTCATGCACGCCAATTCCTCACTGATCACTCGAGCTGCCTCGCTGCCGCTACGCACCGCACCTTCCATCGTGTCCGGCCACCCTGTCGCGGTCCACGCTCCCGCGAGGGCGAGACCAGCGATGGCAGTGCGCGCGCAGGGTCGCAGCCGTCCCGATCCTGGCGCCTGCCGGAACGTCGCGGCACGTTCCCTTGTGACGAAGAACTCTCCGAGTGCCAGACCTCCTGCCCGGGGCAACAACCTCGCCATCTCGGCGGTGAATACATCTCGCAACCGCGCAGTGGGCTCGTCGATCCAGTCCTGCGCGGCGGAGACCGATACCGCCAGATACTGGCAGCCACCGTCCACTCCCGACACCGCTGTCTTGTCGAATACCCATTGCGCGGGCGAATCAATGGCTGCGAAGAAAGGCAACGACGTCACGCGCTCGGGATACACCATGTGCACATTGACGATCGGCGCCGTGCCGAGATCCGAGAACGCCGCGCCCGGTGGCACGACATCGGCAGGACAGAGTCGCTGCGCGGCAGCGGGCGGCACCGCGAGTACCACCGCGTCTGCGCGAAGTCGCGCGCCGTCGATCGCGACCTCCCACTCCCCGCCGTCTCGTCGCACACCGCGCACCACGCACCGCAACCTGATGTCAGCGCCTCGCTCGGCCAGGTATGCAGCAGCGGGCTCGGCGTGCAACCGCGAGAGATCGACCGACGGCACGCCGATATCGGCGGCGTCCGCCCTTTCCAGCAGCGCGGTGCGAAACACCTTGGCCGCCAGTGCCAGCGAGGCGTTGGCGGTATCGGTATTGAGTGCGGCGACCGTGACGAGATCCCACACCGCCTCTATCGTCGCCCGGTTCTGCCTGTGGCGCCGCAGCCAGTCACCGAAGCTCATCCGGTCGGAGGCGGGATCGGTGGGATCCACGAAACGCAAGGCGGCCACCGCGGGCAGCAGCCGCGCACGGTCCACTGTGGAGAGCTGGGAGTAGCGCGCGAGTGCCGGGCCGAGATGCAACGGCGCGGGGAGACCCGGAAGCCGTGTCAGCCTGCCCTCGGGTCCGCCGACCCGGCGCACCGGGATGGTGAAGCGACGCTGCATGCTGATGTCGCCGCCCGCACCAATCTTCTCCAGCCAGCCGAGGTACTGCCGGTAGCAGCGCAGTAGCACGTGCTGGCCGTTGTCGACCGTCAACCCCCCGCGCTGAAAGGAAAAGGTCGCACCTCCCAGACGTGCCCGTGCCTCAAGCAGGGTCACCCGCATGCCCCGCTCGGCGAGTGCGCAGCCCGCGACCAGCCCGGCGAGACCGCCACCGACAACCACCACGCTGCCAGCATCGCCACGACCACCGCGGTGCCGGGCTGCCGTCACCGCCTCTTCCCGCGTTCCGGTCTGTCGCACGGGACCGCTCACGGTCTGGCTCCGGCCAGCGACCGTGCCGCGACTGCCAGCTTCTCCGGCCCAGGCAGGGAGATCCGCGCGTCGAGCACCTGCCACGGCCGGAGCATGATCCGTCCGAGCAGCCTGTGATAGATACCTGCCATGGCAGCGCAGCATGCCCTGCTGCGGCGATCCAGCATTGGCAGCAACCGCAACCCGACGCCATACCATTCCCGAGCCCGTGCCGCCTCGAACTCGAGCAGCGCCAGCAGCGCGTCCTCGTCGTCGGCGAACCTGCCTCGCTCGTCCAGGTCCATCGTGCATCCGAACCTGGCCAGATCGTCCAAGGGCAAGTAGATCCTGCCGTTGCGGCGGTCCTCCAGCACGTCACGCAGGATGTTCGTCAGCTGCAGCGCCAATCCCAGCGCATCCGCCAACTCCTCGGCATGATCGCGATCATCGCTGCCGAACACCGCGAGGGAAAGCCTGCCGATCGATCCCGCCACACAGCGGCAATACCACTGCAAGTCCTCGAACGTCCGGTAGCGTCTGCCCTCCACGTCCGCGCGACAACCGTCGATGAGCTCGTCGAACGCGGTGAGCGGCAACCGCACACGCACCGCCGCGTCGGCCAGTGCCACCAGTACCGGATCGCCGGGTCGACGGTCAATCTCGTGCAGTCCATCGCGCGCTTGAGCTAGCCGGCGCAATCTCACCTCGGCGGGCTCGTCGCCGTCTCCGATGTCATCGATGCGCCGCGCGAACGCGTAGACCGCGCTGAGCATGCGGCGCTTCTCCGCCGGCAGCAGCCGGATGCCATACGAGAAGTTCCGTGCCTCGGCGTTAGTAATCTGCTCGCAACGGGCGTAGGCCCATTCGACCGCCCCTTCGGCCCTCACCACCGCGCACCGCTCACCAAAAGCCCTGACCACTCGCGCAGCATTCGGGCCTTGGCGGGCCGTACGGTGCGCGCGAGCACGTCATAATCGGATGCGCGCAATGCCTCCACGGTCGCCCTGCCACCCGCGAGGTAACCCGCGACCGCCAGCCGCGCGGTGCCGTGCAGCGAAGCCACCAATGGCTGGCCCATATCGAGCATCCGCACCGCCCGTTGCACTTCGAATGCGATGAGCGCTCTCACCTCGGTCGATGCGGTCGCAGCCTTGAGATCGTGCTCCTCGACCCCGAAACGCGCCATATCTTCCCGTGGCACATATGTTCGGCCGCGTTGCAGATCTTCTGCCACGTCCTGGCAATGTTCGAGGATCTGCAATGCGGTGCACACCTGGTCGGCGAGTGCTTTGCGCTGTTCGCTCATGGCGCCGAATACGTATAGTACGAGGTGACCAACTGGATTCGCCGAAAGCACACAGTAGTCGAGCAATTCCTGATAGGTCTCATAGGTTTGCATGACCTGGTCGCGGCGGTTGGCTTCAATCAACCGCTGGAGCGGCTCTCTGGGAATTCCACAGGCATCGATCGTGACGGCCAGATCGTGCAGCATCTCGTGCGCGGGCATCCGCCCGGTGTAGATGTGATCCAGGTCCCGCGACACCTTGTCCAGCAGGATCAGCCGGTTTCCGCTTGCCTCGTCACCGATATCGTCGACCAGCCGCGCGAACACGTACACCGCCAGCAGGTGGCGCCGGACGCGTTGCGGCAGCAGTCGTGCCGCGACTGTGAAATTTTCACCTGACACACGATCAATCGGGGAATTTCTACCAGACAGGTCAGATGGATCCACGGACGGAACCGTAGCCGCATTGCGTTCCCGTAGTGTTGCCGTCCAACGCTGAATCACTCCAACGGGCGAAGCCACAAGCACTCCCCTCACCCCGAGAGACGAATACACAAAACTGTTCCAATGTCACTGTGAAAGTGCCGTTGTCGTTGTTCGTCGTGCCGTTGCAAAACCCGAGCGACGGCA
>JBOHEL010000209.1:0-8260 GCA_050700995.1 Sciscionella sp.
TACTGGTCGATGTTCGGCGCCGGCCTCGGCCACCCCGGCGCCATCACCGCCGTTCTGCTGGCGTTGGGCACCGTCACGGCCATCGTCGGTGCGCTGTTCTGCTTCCGTCAGCGCCACCTCAAGCGACTGCTGGCCTTCTCCACCATCAACCACGCCGGCCTGTTCCTGATCGGGATCGGCCTGCTCACCCCACTGGGGCTAGCCGGGGCGGCCGTCTACGTCATCGGCCACGGACTGATCAAGGCCGCGCTGTTCTTGTGCGTGGGCATCGTCTTGCACCGGCTGGGGTCGGTCAACGAGACCACCCTGCACGGCCGGGGCTGGCGGCTACCGGTCACCGGCGCGGTGTTCGGCCTGGCCGCGCTGGCGCTGGCCGACCTGCCCCCGTTCGCGCTGTACCTCGGGGCGGGTTGGATCGGGCAGAGCGGCGACGCCCGCGAGCTGCCCTGGATCACCGCAGTGATCATGACCACCTCGGTCCTGGTGGGTGCGGCCGTGCTCCGGGTCGCCGGCGGCGTGTTCTACGGGATCGGCGACCCACCCTCGGAGGATCCCCAGATGGCCGAGGAAGCCTCCGAGGAGACTTCGGAGACCGACGAAGCCAAGAGCCGCACTCCGCTTTCCATGATCGTTCCACCGATCGCGCTGGTGGCTCTCGCGCTCACCGTCGGGCTGCTTCCGCACCTCGGAGAGCTGGTCCAGGATGGCGCTGTCCGGTTCCAGGACCAGGCAGCCTACAACGCCACCGTCCTCGCCGGTGCCCACATCGCCCACCCGACACCTCTGCTGGGACCTGAGGACACCAGCGTCACCACCACCGACGTAGTGACCGGCGTGGGTACTGCCGTCGCCAGTCTCGTACTAGCGTTGATGGCCCTCTACTGGCGACGCCTGCCCGTTCTGCGCCGGGGCTTCGAGCCCGGAACTGGGCTGGTGGGACCGATCCGGCGGTTCCAGAGCGGCGTGGTCAACGACTACGTGACCTGGATGGTGGTGGGGCTAGCCTGCATCGGTGGCGCGCTCGCCTTCGCCATCCACTGAGCCGATGGCGCCCGGGGCCGTGAGGGCGGCGCGTAAGGCCCCGAACACGTCGATTTCTCGGGACAACCGCAACGAGTCCTGGCACGGCGGCTGTATCCAGGTGATCGGCCCCCGGGAGGTCATGGTGGGTGGCAGCGTCAGCGCGCCGGTGACCTCATGCACGCTGGGCGGCCATGGCAGCATGTCCCCATACCTCTCCCCTACGAGCACGATGTGGTGCTCAGGAGAGTCGGGATGGGCCAGCACCGCCGGAGCGCAGCGACGCGCGGTGAGGATCTGAGTTAGTTCCGCGCTGAGTGAGATCGGGATCGCAATGGCCGACGCCTCGCACTCCAGACTCAGTCGTATCTGATCACAGCGCTGGGTGACCGGCCAGCCCCACGCCTCGTAAGTCGCCCTGTCCACCTGATCAGCGCCTCCGCTTTCGGGTCCGTCCGGACTGTCCGCGGGGGACGGCTGCCGCACCGCCGCCGGAGCCATCGTGCTCACGTGGTGGATGACGCACGCGCTACAGGGCATGCCTGCACCGGGGGAGACGGCCTCAACCGAGTCAAGACTCATCAGCGAGCCGCACAGCGTGTCGACCATACCCGCCACGCATCGGTCCCGCAGCGAAACCAGGTGCACGGTGCGGGCGGTCTGGCCGGTCAGCCCGGCTCGGTAGCGAACCAGCACCACTGACTGGTCCGATATGACCGCCGCACCGGCACCCGACTCCCCCAGCCGGTTGGCATAACTCAACGCAGACTCAGCAGGCGAGATCGTCGAATTCGCCGTCCTTGGCGCCAGCTAAGAAGGCAGCCATCTCATCACGGGTGAAGATCAGTGCTGGACCACTCGGATGACGAGAGTTCCGCACTGCGACGTCGCCACTATTAAGTGCGGCGGTCTCCACACAGTTGCCGAGCTGGCCGCTGTGCCTGCTCTTACGCCACGTCACGCCTGCAAGGTCCGCAGCCACTATGCCGTTGGGAACCGACTCCGACACGGAAACCATCCTCTCTCAGCAGCACACCTCTCCCAGTATGCACCTGCACGTGCATACGCTAGCGCGTGCGCCTGCAGGCGTCAATGCACGTGCATCTGCGTGGATGGACACAAAGCGGTCCGGCTGGCCTCGGAGGTAGTCTGAGCGGCAGGGAGGTCGACGCCACGCCGCTGCTGACCGCACCCGCCCTGCACGACGGGGCCGCCCCAGCGGTCGGACGCAAACCCTGAACCAAATATTAGCTACATCTCGGCGCGCGCTTTATGAGCAATTGCCGGCTGTGGTCAGGAGTGTGGCCGTCCACGGTCAGTCGATCGAAGGCCCTGTTACACACCTCGGTATCTGATCGCTTGTCCAAGCAGAGCGCGCCGGCGAGGTGCTCGATGTAGACTCCATCCGGCAGCTCCGGCTCAGCGAAGCGCAGCATGGTGAAGCTTCGGTCGCGTACCCGCTGAACTGGTACGGCACCACCTGCACGATGATGTTGGGACGCTTGGTGAGTTCGATGAGGCGCTCGACCCGGGGTCAAGCCTCGTCCATACACCATGAGATGACCTGGCAAGACATTGCGCGACCTCGGCGCTGGTCGGCTCAGCCGGCAAGGTCGTCGAATTCGCCGTCCTTGGCGCCGGCCAAGAAGGCGCGGGTGAAAATTAAAGCCGGGCCGGGGCTCAAGCCGCTTAGATCTCGGCGCGCGCCTTCGCCAGCAGTTGCCTGGAGTGGTCGGGAGTCTTGGCGTCCACCGTTAGCCGGTCGAAGGCCCTGCCGTACTGCTCGGTTTCGGATTGTCTGTCCAGATAGAGCGCGCCGGTGAGGTACTCGATGTACACCACGTTCGGCAGC
Organism: Sciscionella sp.; assembly: GCA_050700995.1. Classification (GTDB taxonomy): domain Bacteria; phylum Actinomycetota; class Actinomycetes; order Mycobacteriales; family Pseudonocardiaceae; genus JBOHEL01. The sequence goes on from JBOHEL010000209.1 coordinate 2,873, forward strand.
TCGGGTTCGGCGAAGCGCAGCATCGTGAACGAGCCTTCGGCCGCGTATCCGCTGAGCTGGTAGGGCACGATCTGCAGGGTGATGTTGGGCCGCTTGACGAGATTGAGGAGATGCTCGAGCTGGGCCAGCATCACCCGCCTGCCGCCGATCGGCCGGTGCAGTATGGACTCGTCGATGATCGCCCATAGCTGGGGTGCATCCGGCCGCGCGAGTAATTCCTGTCGCCGAATCCGCACCGCGACCTGACGATCTGTTCTCTTACTCGCCAGCTGAGACCAACCACGCGTCGCGATTGCCTTCGCGTAATCCTCGGTCTGCATCAAGCCGGGGAGGAATTGCACTTCGAAAGTCTGGATCCGGGAGGCTGATTCCTCCAGACCAAGGTAGTCCTGGAACCAGTCGGCCACCAGATCGGTGTAGCGATGCCACCAGCCGGGCTCGTTGGATGCCTTGACCAGCTCGAGAAAAACCTCGCGCTCCTCAACATCCCGCACCCCATACATAGTGAGCAGGTCGGCCACGTCCCGCGGCTTGAAACTGACCCTACCGAGCTCGAGGCGGCTGATCTTTGACTCAGAACCACGGATGGCGTAGCCAGCCTCCGCGCGTGAGATATCGGCAGCCTCACGCAGCCGACGCAGGCGTGCACCCAAGATGATCCGGCGGGCCGTGGGGCTGCTGCTGTGAGCAGCGGCAGCCCCACGGGATGCATCGGTGGAATCGTCTGTGGCCATGACGCACCTCCGGGGTGTATTCAAGTGTCCCCCATGGACTCAGCGCTGCCGCTGGCGGACACCCGATCACCCAACGTACCGTGCTGTGGCGCACGGTCAACACACTACCCATGGTTTACTGGGCGCGTCCGAACCCATACCCTTGGCTGCGTTCAAACCCGTACTGCACTCCTGGGAGGGACCTCGATGTCCGGTACCGGCGACCCAATGTCGGATGATGTCACGCCAATTTATATCGACACGACCAAGCCGAGCATTGCCCGGGTCTATGACGCAGTCCTGGGCGGTAAGGACAATTACGAGATCGACCGACAGCTTCTTCAGCAGCTCCTGAAGATTACACCGGAGGCCAGGTCACTCGCGTGGGACAACCGGAATTTCCTGATCCGGGTGACCCGGTTTCTCGCCGAGGAGGCGGGCGTCACTCAGTTCCTCGACTGCGGATCGGGACTGCCCACGGCGGAGAACGTTCACCAGGTTGCCCAGCGAATCCAGCCTGACGTCCGCGTAGTATACATCGACAACGATCCGATCGTGCTCGCACACGGCCGGGCGCTGCTCGAGGAGAACGACCAAACCCATTTGGTCGATGCTGACATCTTCGAGCCACACACAATTATCAACAACGAAATCGTACGCAAGTACCTTGACTTCTCTGCGCCGATCGCGTTGTTCCAAATGGGGACGTTGCTCCACTACGACGGCGACCGCAGTCTGCAGAATATCATGGAGGAGTTCATCGACGCCCTGCCGTCGGGCTCTTACGTGGCGAGTAGCCACTTCCTCGATCCCGAGACTCCCGCCGAGTTGAGCGAACTCGCTAAGACGATCGAACAGGCCTTCCTGCGCAACCTGGGCAACGGATATTTCCGCACCCGCGCCGAGCTCGAGAGCACGTACCCGGGCTTGGAACTAGTCGAGCCCGGTCTGGTCCCGTGCATCGACTGGTGGCCCGATGGCCCGCGGATCAAGCCGATGGCCCCCGCGCAGCACCTTCTCGTCGGAGCAGTCGGCCGCAAACCCTGACCTCGCGTTGTCCAGACCGGTGGACATCCGATCACTCAAGGTACCGGGCGGTGGTAGACGGGGAACACGCCAGCTGTGGTTTTCTGGGCGTGTCGCGCTCATACCCCGGGTGTGTCCAGACCCGTACTGCAATGCCTGTGAGGCTCGATGTCCGGTACCGACGCCCGGGTGACGGTGACCCGCTTCGTCACCACTCTGCTTCGGCAGCCGGGAGATCAGCGTTGATGCGCTCGCCACGGATCTGGTCATAAATAGGCGTTTGGCTCACGAGAGGACACCGTAGGGGCAGCGCCGCGGCGCCGCCATCAACATGGTGTGGGCAACAAGCCAGGCGCGGGCGACTGAGCGGCTGCCCGGAGTAGTTGTGGGGCCGTCGTTGGGCTGAAGATCTTGACTAGCATACAGCGTCGTAGGCTGAACAGGTGATCGATCCAAGACCGTACGGTGTTGCTACCTGGAGAACCTATGTCGCCGCGAAGGACGTTGTTGGTGGGCAGCATCCCGGCTGCCAGCGCAGAGGATGCGATGACTCTGGCGTTGCGCGAGGTCGGCCCTCATTTGCGGTATCTGCCCGACGGCGAGACAGGCGAACGGGACCGCTGGGTCGTGGGCATCATTAACAACCTGCGTTCGCACCCGGATCTGCGGGTGCGCAGGGAGGGAGACTGGTCGAGCTACAAGGATCAGCTGAACTTCGCGGTGCGCAAGGGTCATCAGCTGACCGGCGACAGGCTGGACTTCGGGCATGTTGCGGCCTATCAAGCGAGTTGGCCAATCTTCGAGCGGTTGCGCGAGGAGCAGGAGCGGACCGATTTTGATTTCCAGGTGGGAATTCCCGGCGACTTCGACATGGCACTGTTTACTCTCGGGTTGCCGGGGCCCTTCCAGCATCGAGGTCCCTTCACGGACGCCACGGTTCGGGAGATCGAGCAAATCCACGCTCTCGCCGGCCGCCAGGTCCTCTTCCAGATCGAGGCACCCGCCGAGCTGGTATTTGTGACACAGGTTCCCTCAGTCGCCCAACCCGCGATGGCTGCTTGGATGGCTGGCGTGGTCACAAAACTGGCCTCGCGGGCGCCACGAGGAGCGCGTTTTGGAGTGCACCTGTGTCTAGGGGATCTGGGTCACAAGGCGCTGGGAAAACTGCGCGACGCCGCGCCCCTGGTGCACCTGACCAACGCCATCGTGAAGCGATGGCCGGCTGGGCGCCCACTGGAATACGTCCACGCTCCGCTGGCGGCAGGGGAAGAGCCGCCGGTGCTCAGCAAGTCGTTTTATCACCCGCTGGACGGCCTGCGCATGCCAGCCGAGACTCGCTTTGTTGCGGGTTTCCTCCACGAGGACCGCACCCTGGACGAGCTGCGGCAGATCCTAAGCGAGATTGAGTCCCGCCTGGGCCAGCCCGTCGACATCGCGGCTTCCTGCGGGCTGGCTCGTCGGGGCCGGGATGCGGCTATAGCGGTCATGCGACAAAGCGCGGAGCTGTGCTCTTCCTAAAGAGAAGCATTGGCGGTGGCCTCCGATCCCCTTGATCCGGCGTTCCCCTTGCGGTCGAAAGGTCGAGCCGAGCATGCGGCACTACCGCAGCCCGGTGTGCCGGGTCCATCAACTCCGACATGGATAGCATGGTGTTCCTCGCGCGCTTCCGAAATCCTAGGCTCGGCTGCGTCCAGGTCCGAACCGCAATGAGGCTTATGCAAAACCCTCCTTGAAGAAGTACAGGCCGATAGAGGCCCGGAACGAGGACAAGAAGGTCTTCAGCGGCCTTCTGTAATCCGTGAACAGAATCCGCCATGTCTTCAGGTTGGCAACGGCTCGCTCGACGGGCGCACGCAGTGAGCTGGTCTGATTATTGTAGTCATGTTCGCGCATGTACAGGTCACGGTCTTGCGGCTTGCGAACTGGAGTGATAATGTAATCGGTTCCGATGAATCCCTTGTCGCCAATCACATCGCCGGCCAGCTTGAGGATCATCTCGCACTCTGATTCTTTCAGTTTGGCCATGTCGTGCTGGTTGCCGGGAACAGGCTCGGAGACGAAAGTAACACGGCCAGCGAGATTCGTGACGATCAGCGACCCGTGACCCGTTGTCTTATATTTCCCAGCCCACAGCTCACCCTCGCCGGCCCACGACCAGCACGGCCACAAGGTACCGTCTACCAGGGCGATCGCGCCCCTGGTAGCCTCCGCTGCCTCCTCCGCAGAGGGCCTGAACTCCGCGGTAGCCTGATCGACCAGCGGCGTCAGGAAGGTGATGTAACGCGAGATCGTGGACTGGTCCACATCGAAGATCTCCGCCCACACTTCCTCGATGATGTTTTGGCGCATATACCCGCTGGTGACGACAAGTGCCTCGCGCAAGGTGAGTCCCCTCGGGCGGCCTTCGCTCTTATCCCATGGTCTCTTGAGCAGTTCGCCGACCATCTGCTCCAGCGCGTCGAGTTGCTCAGCGTCCAGTCCTGACATACGATCGAACCGCAACGGCTTCTCCGTCGTGAAAGGTTTGGGCTTAGTCACCTCCTTTCTATCGGTCGGAGAAGCCGTTGCTTACTATTTGATGCCGCGTGTCGCCAGCTTTCGAAACAACGACCGCTGGCGAGCCTAAACCGGGTTTTGCATAAGCCTCAATTCCTGCGAGGCTCTCGATGTCAGACGGTGCCGTACGAGCATACATCGACACGACCAAGGCGAGTATCGCCCGATTTTACGATGCGGCTCTCAACGGTAAGGACAACTACGAGATCGACCGTGAGGTCGTCGCGGGGCTGCAACAGGTCGCCCCGGAGATGGGCCAGTTCGCGTGGGATCACCGGAACTTTCTGATCCGGGTGACTCGTTTCATCGCTAGTAAGACCGGCGTCACTCAGTTCCTTGATTGCGCATCGGGATCGCCAACGTCCGAGAACACTCACCAGGTCGCCCAGCGAATGCAGCCGGAAGCACGCGTAGTGTATGTCGACAACGACCCGGTAGTGCTCGCGCACGGACGAGCGCTGCTCATCGAGAACGATCACACCTATTTCAGCCCGGCGGACATCTTTGAGCCACAGCAGATCCTAAGCGACGAGATCGTGTGCAAGCACCTCGATTTCTCCCAGCCGATCGCGCTCTTTCATCTCGGAACACTGCACCACTATGATGGTGAGCGCACTCCGGCGAGCATCATGGCCGAATAAATCGACGCCCTGCCGTCGGGCTCCTACGTCGCGCTCAGCCACTTCCTCGATCCGGAGAACGATACACCGAAGTCACCAAAAGACTCGAGCAGATTTTCGTGCACAGCCCACTGGGCAGTGGATGGTTTCGTACCCGTGCCGAGATCGCGAGCATGCTCCCCGGTCTCGAACTGGTCGAGCCCGGGTTGACCCTTTGCGTGGACTGGTGGCCGGATGGCCCGCAGCTCAAGCCGCTGGAGCCGGCGCAACACTGCATCGTCGGAGCTGTCGGCCGCAAACCCTGAACCTCGGCATAGCCTGCGTCGGTGGGTCGTTAGTCTTCGCCATCTGATGAACCGGCGCGACGGCGGCGGACCAACCGGATGATCAGGTAAACGACGATGACCACGTTGAGGGCCAGGCCGCCGACCTTGAGTCCGGTGGGATGCTTCAGCAGCTCCTGAACCTCGGGA
>JBOHEL010000210.1:0-8251 GCA_050700995.1 Sciscionella sp.
GGGTGCGGGCGCCGCGCGACCGGCGATCGTGAGCGGCACAATGGGAGTGGTGGTGGCTCCGCGTGGGCGGCTGCTCGGAGCGCTCGGCATGACGTTCGCGGGTGGGAAGATCGCGGAGATCGATGTGATCGGCGACCCGGCACGCCTCCGCATGCTGGAGCTGGGGGTCTTCGACGATGCGTACCGGGTGACAGGGCGTTCGTAGACGAACCGGTGAAAGCTACCTGTGAGCACTTTCCGGTGCTCCAGCACCGGAAAGTGCTCACAGGTAGGGAATCTTAGTCGTTGTCGGTGAGGGTGCCGTGGAAACGGCGGATGTGGTCTTCTACGGCACATGCGGCCTTGTTCGGCTCGCCGAGGCGGATCAAGCGGAGGATTTCCCGATGCTCGGCGTGTAGCGACGCCTCGATCGTCCGCCAGTCGTCCGCGACCTCCATGGCGTTGAGCAGGATTGGTCGAATGGATTCGCGTACCGCGGCGGTGAGTGTGCGGGTGAGCTCGTTTCCTGAGCACCGGGCGAGCTCGGTGTGGAAGCGGGTGTCCAGCTCGTTGTATTCGATCACGGTGAGCTCGTCGTCTTCCATGGTGTCGAGCAACTGTTTGGCCGGTTCGAAGTCCGCGATCCCGGCTCGGCGCGCGCTTTCGGCCACGTTGCTGCGTTCGAGCATGATGCGTGCTTCCAGGATGTCGCTGGTGCGGTAGCTACCCAGCGCCAGGTGTAGCCGCAGGATGCGGCCGACAGCACCGGTGGGATTCGCGGTGATGCTCGCGCCAGCGTCGGGCCCCCTGCCGGTATGGGCCACCAGCACCCCGAATGCCTCCAGGACCCGCAGCGCCTCCCGGAGCGCGGAGCGGCTCACCCCGAGCACGGATGCCAGTTGACGCTCGGGCGGCAACCGGTCGCCCGCGTGCAACTGGCCGGAAAACACTTGCTGCTCGATGCGTTCGAGCACGAGTTCATGGGTGCGCGCCTGGCGGACTGGTTCCCACGCTGCCGTCATGATCCGCCTCCGCCCCAAGGTGTGGTCGTACCGAATTCTAGTCCGACCACTTGTTGCGACCGCCGCTGCGCTGTAGCGTGTCGCATGGCTATGTGGTCGGACCACATAAAGGTAACCCATGGAGCGTGGTGTGTAGTGAGCACGTTCGTTCAGTTGCTTGACCCCGTACACAGCGTGCTCGGCAGCACGCTGTTGGCGTTGGTGCCGGTGGCGGTGCTGTTGCTGCTGCTCGCGGTGTTCAAGCTCAGCGCATGGCAAGCGGTGATCATCGGGGCGATCGTGACCGTCGTACTGGGTGTCGTGGTCTGGGGTGCCCCGCTCACCGGCGCACTGTCCGCCTACGGATTAGGTGCCGCGACCGGTGTGTGGGCGATCGACTGGATCGTGTTCTGGGGTGTGATCATCTACAACACCCTCGTCGTCACAGGTGCGTTCGACGTGTTCAAGCGCTGGCTCGTGGCACACGCGACCGCCGATATCCGGGTGCAGACACTGCTGATCGCGTGGGCATTCGGCGCGTTGCTGGAGGGTCTCGTCGGATTCGGGTATCCGTGGGCAGTGGTGGCGCCGTTGCTGATCGGGTTCGGGCTCGTCGACCTTGCCGCGATCAGGGTGGCGGCGTTGGCCAACAACGCTCCAGTGTCCTTCGGAGCACTGGGCGCGCCGATCATCGGGCTGGCCGCCGTCACCGGACTGCCGCTGTACGGGCTGTCAGCCTCGGTCGGCAAGATCGTCGCGATCCTGGCGCTGCTCCCACCGTGGATCCTCATCTACCTGGTGTCCGGCAAGCGCGGGTTGAAGACCGGGTGGCCACTGGCGATCGTGGGATCGCTGGCCTATATCGCGGGGCAGTTCCCATCCTCGCAGTTCCTGGGTCCGTACCTGCCTGACATCCTCGGGTCGCTGGTGTGCTTCGGTGCGCTGCTTGTGTTGCTACGGTTCTGGCGGCCGCGCCAGACGCTGGGATTTGGCGGCGTCGAACTGACCGATGAGCAGGTTGCCGCCCACACCGCGGGCACCCTTTCCGCGCCGGGAGCGGCAACCTCGGCGCGGGGAGCCGTGCGGAAGGCGCTGCTGCCGTTCGGGATCCTGATCGTGGTCGTGGTGGCCTGGACAGGACCATGGTCGGGGCTCACGAAATGGGTGCTGTTCAAACCGAACGTCCACGCGATGTCGTCGCTGTCGCACAAGGTCGTGTCCACGGCGTTCAAGTTCGCTCCGTTCGTGGCGGGCACCGCCATCCTGGTGTGCTGGTTGCTCATCGCCGCCTACCTGCGCCCGGACCGGGAGCAGCTCAAGCGGGTGTTCCGCACCGCTGGCAAGCAGATGTGGGGCGCACTGCTGGTCGGGCCTTTGATCTTCGGCCTGGCCGACGCCTTCAACTACACGGGCATGGCTGGGTCGATGGCCAACGGCTTCGCCAAGGTCGGTGTCGTGTTCATCGTGCTGGCCCCGTTGCTCGGCTGGATCGCGGTCGCGTTGTCGGGCAGCAACACCACGGCCAACGCCGTGTTCGGGCAGTTCCAGTATTCGGTCGCGCAGTTGTTGGGCGCGCCGGCGCTGTTGTTTCCTTCGCTGAACTCGCTGGGCGCTGAGGTCGGCAAGCCGGTCGCGCCGCAGACCGCTAGCGTCGGGGTATCAACGACGAAGTTCGTGCGCAACGAGGGCCAGGTCATTCGTTACAACATGGCATGGACACTGGTTGTGCTCGGCTACCTGGTGCTCGTCGGGCTGCTGTTCTACTTCGTACTGCCCGGTGCGGTGAGCCTGTGACCCAGCGAAAGGGAAGAGAAGGATGAGGCGCCGTATTCCTACTTATCATGACCTGGCGCCACTGTTGCGGGTCAAGAAGCCGGAGCTGAACGCGCGCAGGCGACGACTGGCCTCGGCGACGAATGTTCACGACCTCCGGCGAATCGCCAGGCGTGTCACCCCGAGAGCGGCGTTCGACTACACCGACGGTGCCGCGGAAGGAGAGATCTCGCTCGCCCGTGCGCGGCAGGCTTTCTCCGACATCGAGCTCCACCCGGCGGTGCTCCGGAACGTGTCGAAGGTCGACACCAGCCGTGAGGTTCTCGGCGCATCCTCGGCGCTGCCGTTCGGTATCGCGCCGACGGGGTTCACCCGCATGATGCAGACCGAGGGGGAGCGTGCCGGAGCCACGGCCGCGGCGGCCGCCGGGATCCCGTTCACCCTGTCGACGATGGGCACGACCTCGATCGAGGACGTGGCCGAGGCGGCACCGGCCGGGCGCAACTGGTTCCAGCTTTACATGTGGAAGGACCGCGAACGCTCGCTCGGCCTCGTGCAACGCGCCGAGGCCGCGGGCTACGACACCCTGATGGTCACGGTCGACACACCGGTCGGCGGAGCCCGCCTGCGTGACGTGCGTAACGGGTTGACCATCCCGCCGAGTCTTACCCCGGGGACGATCCTCAATGCGATCCCGCGCCCGGCGTGGTGGTTCAACTTCCTGACGACCGAGCCGCTCGCGTTCGCCTCGCTCGACCGATGGTCGGGGACCGTTGCCGCGCTCATCGACACCATGTTCGACCCCACCGTCACGCCGGATGACCTGCGCTTCATCCGTGCGCGATGGAACGGCAAACTGGTCGTCAAGGGCATCCAGTCGGTCTCCGACGCCCGGCTCGCCGTCGAGCTCGGGGCGGACGGCATCCTGCTTTCCAACCACGGCGGACGTCAGCTTGACCGCGCGCCTGTTCCGTTCCATTTGTTGCCTCGCGTTGTGGCGGAGGTCGGCGAGGACGTCGAGGTCCTGCTGGACACGGGCATCATGAACGGCGCCGACATCGTCGCGGCCGTCGCCATGGGGGCTCGCTTCACGTTCATCGGCCGCGCGTATCTCTACGGGCTCATGGCGGGCGGGCGCGAAGGTGTCGACCGGGTCATCGAGCTGCTACGCGAGGAGATCGTGCGAACCATGAAGCTGCTCGGTGTGGCATCGCTCGACGAGCTGTCGCCGGAACATGTCACACAACTCGCGCGGCTCGCGCCTAGAGATAAGGACCGGGAGCGCACGTCATGACGGTCGTTGGACGACTGAGGGAAGCACTCGGCGCCGACTCCGTGCTGTGCGACCCTGACGTGACTAGCACCTACAGCCAGGACATGATGCCGTTGGCGCCTGCGGGCAAGCCGTTGGCGGTGGTGCTGCCTCGGTCGGTGCCCGACGTCCAGGCGGTGGTGCGGATCTGCGGCGAGGCTGGGGTACCGATCGTGCCGCGTGGCGCGGGAAGCGGGCTCTCCGGCGCGGCGAACGCGATCGACGGCTGCGTCATGTTGGTGATGACCCGGTTCGACCAGATCGAGGAGATCGACGCGGACAACCGGCTCGCCGTGGTACAGCCGGGCGTTGTCAACCTGGACTTCCGCAACACCGTCGAGAAGCACGGCTTGTTCTACCCTCCGGACCCCTCCAGCTACGACTGGTGTTCTCTCGGCGGCAACCTCTCCACCAACGCGGGTGGGCTGTGCTGCGTGAAGTACGGCGTGACCACCGACTTCGTGCTCGGACTCGAGGTCGTGCTCGCCGACGGCTCGCTGCTGAAGACGGGGCGCCGTACCGTCAAAGGAGTCGCGGGCTACGACCTGAGCAAACTGTTCATCGGCAGTGAGGGCACCCTCGGCGTGATCACGAAGGCCACCTTGGCGCTGCGGCCGCTGCCGCAGGCCCCCGGCACGTTGGTCGCCACCTTCCCTGCCACCGAGGCCGCGGGCGACGCGGTATCCCGGGTGGTGAGCGAGGGGTTGATTCCCTCGCTGATGGAGATCATGGACGAGGCCTCGATCAAGGCGTCCGAGGCCTACCTCAATACCGAGGTAGGCGCACCCGGCGAGTGCGCGGCACTGCTGCTATGCCAGTCCGACTCCGGCGGCGAAACCGCGGCAAGGGAGCTCTCGGCGATCGAGCGGATCTGCGAGCACGCGGGCGCCTCCATGACGTACACCACCGAGGACCTCAACGAGGGGCGGATGCTGCTGCAGGCACGCCGGGTGGTGCTGACGGCGTTGGAGCTCTACGGGACCTGGGTCACCGACGACGTCTGTGTACCGCGCACCCGCATCGCCGAGCTCATCTCCGGCTGCGAACGCATCAGCGCCGATGTCGGTCTGCGGATCGCGGTGGTCGGCCACGCGGGCGACGGCAACATGCATCCCACGATCGTTTACGACCCAGGTTCGGCTGAGCAGGCAGTCCGCGCACAGTGTGCCTACGATGAGATTCTCGCGCTCGGGCTGCGGCTCGGCGGCACGGTGACCGGTGAACATGGCGTCGGCAAGGTCAAGAGGGAATGGCTGGCCACCGAGATCGGGGAGGTCGGCCTACGCGTGCACCGCCAGCTCAAGCACGCCCTCGACCCGCAAGGCTTGTTCAACCCCGGTTCCATGTTCTCGCTCACCTGAGCGTTGTCGGTCGCGCTGGAGGCATGCGCCCTTAGCTGGTTTTCGAGGCGACGGCGTTGGTGTGGTGGATGACGTACCACACGGCTTCGAACGCGAGCCCGAGTGCGAGGACGGCGAGGAAGGCAGGCTGCCTGTAGCTTGCGACGCGGTCGAAGCCTTTCGAGCCTGCAGCACGCTTCGGGTGCGGGCGGTTGTCCTGCGGTGATGTCGAGGCCGTTGACCAGCAGGGCGGGCGATGGGTAGGTGCCATGGTGCTCGTCGATGACGGCGCTGATCTCGCTGGTGGCCAAGGCGTGCCGCAGGTTGCTACGCAGCTGCCCGAGCATTGGGCAGCCGGTACATGCAGCACCTGCACTCGCACCGAGGGATGGGCGTTCATGACCGGGCACTCCTGGTGGCGCTGGGTTGGGGATCGAGGGCCTGCAGCAAGGGGAGTCCCGCGGTTGATCGCAGCTGGTGAGCAACCTTGGTGGGAGATCCGGGTGCCCGTCCGCCCGAGTGGTTACTACACTGCCTGTAGTAACGGGCGAATGCTACTACAAAAATGGTAGTAGCAAGTGGTCGGGAGGTGACGCTTGGATGGCCTCGGTGCGACGGTCCCGCGGCAGTCTGGAACGTGATGTCCTCGGAGTGCTGGTCGCGGGCGGGCGGCCGATGACACCAGCCGAAGTGCGCGACATGCTCGAAGGGAACCTCGCCTACACCACTGTGATGACGGTGCTGGCAAGGCTGCACGGCAAGGGCGCGGTCAACCGCAAAGCGGCAGGCCGGGGCTATGCCTACAGTGCGGTACGGGACGCCGCCGAGCTGACCGCGCGGCGGATGCGGCGATTGCTCGACAGCGAGGGTGACCGGGCAGGTGTGCTGACCCGTTTCGTCGACACACTGGCACCCGCCGACGAACGGCTACTGCGGGCGCTGTTGGACTCGGGGGAACCGTGATCCCTGCTGCGTGCGCGGCGCTGGCCGCCAGCGTGCTCTTCGCCATACTGGCGCCGCGGTTGGGCGGCAGGCTCCCGCCCGCCGCGGCGACTCGGCTGCTGGTACCGGCTAGCCTCGTCGTGGCGGGTTGCACGGTGTTCCTGCTCGGCGTGCTCGCCTTCACCTGGGTAGGCCAATTGCCGGCGCTCGCCGCTTTCGGGGAGTGGTCGACCGGCATCCTTGACGCCACCGACCCGATACCCGAGCCAGTTGCCGTGGCCAGCTTCCTCTTGCTGGCCGCGATGATGCTCATCGCGTTCCGAGGGGTCGGTCGCCGTATCAGGGCTCTGGCCGCGGTGTACCGCACCTACCGTGGTTGGCGGCCGAGCAGCCCGCTGATCGTGCTGGACATTCCCCGGGTCGATGCGTTCACCACGCCCGCGCCGGCGGGGCGGGTCGTCGTCACCGCCGGGCTGCTACGCGCCGTGACACCACTTGAGCGACGTGTCGTGCTCGCGCACGAGCATTCCCACCTCAACCACCGGCACAGCTGGTGGGCGCTGGCCGCGGACCTCGCCGCGGCCTTCAACCCGTTGCTGCGACCCACCGCGACGACCGTCGGCCACGCGATCGAGCGCTGGGCCGACGAGGACGCCGCGCGCGCTGTTGGCGACCGCTACCTTGTCGCCCGCACACTCGCCCGCGTCGCGCTACTGCAACACCACGCACCGGCACTCGAGGGCGTTACCGCCTCGGCCACCGGCGGCAACGTTTCCCGCCGCGCTCAGGCCCTGCTCGCCCCGCCGCCGCCCCGTCGCCCGCTGGCCTTGGCCGTGCTTTCCGGCGTACTGCTGGTGGGGCTCGTGGCGACGGCGGCGGTCGAAGACGCCGGCGATCAACTCTTCGACCACGCAGGACCGGCGCATTGCGTTCGGATCACCGCCCCACTGCTCACGCTGGACCATTCGCCGCTGACGCTGGCGGTACCGCGATGAGGCGCGCACTGGCACTGGCCGGGGCGGCCGCGCTTGGTGGGCTCGCAGGGCACGCGCTCCCGGCGGCATGGTTCGTGCCAGGGTTGCGGATGTGGCTGCGCCCCCAACTGGCTGGCCTTGGCGCGCCGCGACACGTCGCATTGACTTTCGACGACGGTCCGCATCCTCGCGGGACACCGGAGATCCTGCGGGTGCTCGACGAGTACGGCGTGCGTGCCACGTTCTTCGTGCTCGGCCGTGAGCTGGCCCGCGCGCCGCATCTCGGCGCCGAGCTCGCTGCCGCGGGTCACGAGATCGGCGTGCACGGCTGGGACCACCGCTGCCTGGCGTTGACGAGCCCCCGGCGCACTGCCTGCGAGCTCTCGCGTGCGTGCGAGGCCGTAGGCGACCTGACCGGCACGCGCCCGCGCTGGTTTCGCCCGCCCTACGGCGTGCTGACCACAAGCGCGGTGCGGGCCAGCAAGCGGCTGGCGCTCACCCCGGTGCTGTGGACTTGCTGGGGTTACGACTGGAGCCGCAGTGCCACCCCCGCCACCGTGCTGGCCACCGTGACCCGTGACCTGCGCAGCGGGGGCACCGTGCTGCTACACGACTCCGACGTCGCTGCCGGCCCTGACTCCTGGAAGGTCACGCTCGGCGCACTTCCGGAACTGCTCGATCACTGCAGGCACCAAGGCTGGCGGGTCGGCCCGCTGCGCGATCACGGCGTCGCCCCTACCCCGGTTATCGGGTGAGCTCACGTGTTGCCGGACAGCGGCAATACCGAACATCGGAACGACCAAACTCCGGAGTCGCGAAGGCGGGTCGGTTGCGCTGATCACAGCGCGACGCGACCTCCCGAGCATGGACAGCGCTTATACCTGAGGACAACGCACCGATGGTGGCTACTCGTCGTCCAGGTCGAGGTAG
>JBOHEL010000211.1:0-8199 GCA_050700995.1 Sciscionella sp.
CAGCCGCCCCGGCAGGCTCCACGACCAGTTTCGCCCGCTCAAGACACAGCAGCACGGCCGTCGACAACGACTCCTCGCTGACCGTCACAACCTCATCGACCAGGGCGGCGACGTGGGGATACGTGACGCCGCCTGGCTCTCCCACCGCGATCCCGTCGGCCATCGTGTGCATCTCCGCAAGCCGCACCGGCGCACCGGCCGCCAGCGACGCTGGGTACGCCGCCGCCTGCTCTGCCTGCACGCCGACTACCCGCACATCCGGCCGCACCGACTTCACCACCGCCGCCACGCCACCGATAAGGCCACCGCCGCCGGTCGCCACGACCACCGTGGAAACCTCGGGCAACTGCTCAAGAATCTCCAGCCCCACTGTGCCCTGACCCGCGACGATATCGGGGTGGTCGAACGGGTGGATGAACACCGCGCCGGTTCGTGCGGCGAACGCCTTCGCCTCGGCGAGCGTCTCTTCCAACACCGCTCCGTACAAGTGCACGTCGGCGCCGTAGGCCTTGGTGGCGGCGAGCTTTGGCAGCGGCGCTTTCACGGGCATGAAGACCGTCGAGCTGATGCCAAGCAGGGAAGCCGCCAGCGCGACGCCCTGGGCATGGTTGCCGGCGCTCGCCGCCACCACACCCGCCGCCCGCTCCTCCGCCGACAGCGCGTGCAGGCGCACGTAGGCGCCCCTGATCTTGAACGAGCCCGCCCGTTGCAGGTTCTCGCACTTGAGATAGACCTCACCGCCGTGACGTCTCGCCAACACCCTGGAGTGCTCCATGGGCGTTTGCCTGACGACCCCGGCCAACAACGCGCGTGCGGCCCGGATCCGATCGACGCTGACCAGTTCCATAACAGTGATCCTGCCAGGGCCGGGCAGGCACGCCGCGGCTGCGGGTATCCTCGATGCGAGCAGGGTCACCGTGGGTACCCTGCCAACAGTCCAGTCTGAGTCCTGGGAGGTGTGGTGAGCGTGGGTACCCGTACTGCTGGCGTCCTGCCATTGGTCGGTGTGCTCGCGGCAGCCACCGTGCTGACTGGCATCGCCGTGTTCTCGGTAGCGGACGCCGGTTGTGCGTCACCCGGTCATTACGTGCACGCGGGAAACCACCTCGAACTGGTCGGCGGATGCCTCACGCCTGGCGACCTGCCCTCAGGCTCGATACATCAAGCCGATCCCGCGACGCATCCCGCGGGGTTCGTGCGGTCCAGGCCCTAGTGTCCGGCGCAGGACACCGTGTCCTGCTGCTAGGCGAGTGCGGTTACCAGATCGGTGACCAGGTCATCGGCGCTCTCGATCCCGACCGACAGCCTCACCAGATCCGCGGGCACCTCCAGCGCTGAACCTGCCGCGCTGGCGTGCGTCATCTGCGCGGGATACTCCACAAGCGACTCGATGCCGCCGAGTGACTCCGCGAGCGTGAACAGTCGGGTGCCTGCGCACACCTTCGTCGCAACTTCCATCCCGCCGGCGACCGTGAAAGACACCATCCCGCCGAACCGTCGCATCTGCTTGGCTGCGATCGAGTGGCCGGGGTGGTCGGCGAGCCCCGGGTAGTACACCCGAGTCACCGTCGGATGCGCGCCCAACGCCGCGGCGACACGCTCGGCGTTGTTGCAGTGACGCTCCATCCGCACACCGAGGGTCTTGGCGCCGCGCAGTGTGAGCCACGCGTCGAACGGGCCGCCGACAGGCCCCGCCGAGTTGCGCAGGAACGCCAGCGACTCTGCCCACTCCGCATCATCGGTGATGATCGCGCCACCGACCACATCGGAGTGCCCGCCGAGATACTTTGTGGTGGAATGCAGCACCAGATCCGCGCCGTGGCGTAACGGCGTTTGCAGGTACGGGGTGGCGAAGGTGTTGTCCACAACAAGTTTCGCACCAGCATCGTGCGCGACCGCGGCGACCGAGGACATATCGACGATGTTCAGCAGCGGGTTCGTCGGTGTCTCGCACCAGACGAGCTTGGTATTCTCCCGCATCGCCGCGCGTACCGCATCCACATCGGACAGTGGAACCGCAGTGTACTCCAGGCCCCACTTGGTCATAACCTTATCGATGAGCCGGAAGGTGCCACCGTAGGCGTCGTCGCCGAGCAGCACATGGTCCCCTGGCAGGCACGCCGTACGCAGCACCATGTCCGCGGCTGCCATACCGGAGCCGAACGCGAGCGCATGGCCACCGCCCTCCAGCGAGGCCAGGCAGTCCTCCAAGGCGGTGCGGGTGGGATTTCCGGTGCGGGAGTACTCATAGCCCCCCTCACGCAATCCCCCGACGCCGTCTTGCGCGAACGTCGAGGTGGCATAGATCGGCACGATTACCGCGCCAGTGCGGGGATCCGGTTGCTGTCCGGCGTGGATTGCCCTGGTGTCGAAGCCGTACCCGGCGGCGCTGTCGGTCATACCGAGAGCCTACGGCGCGTCAGAATTGCGGCGGGTAGGGCCCAGGCTGATAGGGGGCTGTCTGCGCGGCCGGTGCGGGGCGGGATCCCCAGGCGACCCAGCGGCCGGTCAATGGCACCAGCGCCAGTATCAACGTCGCGATCGCGGGAAGCAGCACGACCAAGATGCCTACCACACCGCCCCCGACAAATGCCGAGGACTGGTTGTTGAACGCGTTGGCGATGAGGACGACGCCGATGAACGCGACGATACCCTGCACGATGTGTGCCGCACAGCCAACCACGATCAGCCAGCGCCCCAACGATTTGCGCATGAACAGCATGATTGCACCTGGCAACAATGTGAAGAACTCGATCACGTAGACAATGGCCTGCAACCACACCACCCACGCGATTGACTGGCCTGCCGCAGGGGCCACCGAGAAATCCACGATCCCCAAGATGATCGCCCAGACCGCGCCCAGGATTGCCAGCACGCCTGCGGTGATCGCGGTACCGCCACTGGGGCGCTGGTTGGCAAGGTCGGCCCCGCCGGGATATCCGGGATAGGCAGGTGGTGGCGGCGCCTGCGGGAAGCCGCCACTGCCCGGATATTGCCCCGGCTGCGGACCGTAACCGCCCGGCTGCCCGAACGCGCCACGGTCAGGTTGCTGACCAGGGTACTGCCCTGGCTGCTGTGGATAGGTCATCCCGGCTCTCCGATCCCCTGCCCCGCAGGTACCTGGTCGTCGCTCGTGGCAGCAGCCCCCGGCATCAGTGCTGGGGGCTGCTGCATGAGCTACACACTAGTGGGGCGCTACCACCGCTGTGGGGGGTAACCGCCTTGTTGTCCGGGTTCTGGCCCTGGCTGCGGATACTGGCCTGGCTGCGGGAACCCGCCGCTTTGCGGCGGGTGCTGGGCTCCAGGCTGACCGGGCTGCTGACCGTATGCCTGCGGCTGGCCTGGCTGCTGATACTGGCCTGGCTGCGGGAACCCGCCGCTTTGCGGCGGCTGCCCATATCCGCCTGGCTGCTGACCGAACTGAGCCGGCTGACCCGGCTGCTGAGGGTACCCACCGGGCTGACCGAACTGAGCAGGTTGCCCGAACTGACCCGGCTGCTGAGGGTACCCACCGGGCTGACCGAACTGAGCAGGTTGCCCGAACTGACCAGGTTGCTGACCGTATCCGCCTGGCTGCTGACCGAACTGAGCAGGTTGCTGACCGTATCCGCCTGGCTGACCGAACTGGCCGGGCGCGCCCGCTGGCGGCATTGGCGCGAGGCCAACGAACGGCATGGTCTGCGGCAGGAGACCGAGCGTGCCGATCGCGGCGATCACGATCCCGGCGATTAGTGCGTAGGTGAACCGGCCTTCAAAGGCGAACTGCGCACTGAAGATGATCGAGAACAGCAGCAAGATGCCGCCCCCGATCACGATCAGCATCGGTGCCAGCTTGTTCTTCATGAACAGCAATATCCCGCCACCGAGGGCAACGAGGCCACCGACGATCAGCAGGATCATGTAGATGATCGCGGCCGTCGGGATGGCGAAGGACGGCACGCTCATCCAGAACGTCAGTATCAGGATGGATGCCAGCAGCCCGAGCAGGCCGGCGGCACCGGCGGCGATCCAGCCGAACATCTGCTCGTTACCGCCTGCACCACCCGACGGCCGCTGCCCGTAGGCCGGCTGCTGCGCCCACTGCTGCGCACCTGGCGCGCCATAACCCTGCTGCGGCGGCTGCCCGTATGCCTGCGGCTGGCCGTAGCCGCCCGGCGGCTGACCGGCAGCACCGAACCCTGGCACCGCACCTGCCGCCGCCGGTTGCCCGAAGTTCTGCTGCTGACCGGTGTAGGCGGGAGCAGCCGGGACGTAGGAATCGCCGTAGTTCGGCTGCGGCGGCGCCTGGTTCGGCCGCACCATCTGGGTGGCTTCCGGTGCGCCGCCCACCGCCGGTGGCTGCTCACCCGGCCGCAGCACCTGGGTGCGCTCGGGTATCCCGCCCGGCACGGGTCCCTGCTCCCCCGGTTGCACCATCTGGGTGGCTTCCGGTGCGCCGCCCACCGCCGGTGGCTGCTCACCCGGCCGCAGCACCTGGGTGCGCTCCGGCATCTCACCCGGCACTGGCATCTGCTCCCCAGGCTGCCGCGCCTGAGCCGCCAGCTGACCGGGAACTGCCTGAGGAGGTGGCTCGGTTACCCCCTGGTTCGGGGGCTCGCCCTGTTCCTTGGGCGGCTCTGGCTGGTGTTCTGGTGGCTGCGGAGCACTCATCGGGCTTCCGACCCCCTCGGTGTTCGCTTGTCGGACCTTGTCCCAGCACGTTCGCCAGGCCGGATCGTCTGTGTGTGCGGCCGTCACGGCTTGCGCTGGGTAATCGGCTGGTATTGACCCGGTCAGCCTAGTGGATCGAGCGGGAATCGCCCGCCGACGCCCCGATCGCAACCTGGCGGCCCGTTCGCTCGTTGTCAAGGCAGCACCGTCCCCGATCGTCTCGTCCGTGGAGGCCGCTGTGGCCAAGCTGTCCACGACGCTTACCTCGCTGCTCGGCATCGCCGCCTGTGCCGCCGCGATCGGGGTGATCGCCGCAGCGAACGGATCCTCGGCACCGGCGAGCGCCCCGGCACCAGCACCTCCGCAGACCCCAGCCACGACCACCACCGTGACGCCCCCGCCTGCCACCACGACCCACGCCAGGGTCACCGCGCAGGAGCGGGTAGCGCCGCAGCGGGCATCGATCCCGGCGCGGCCGGTCACACGCGATCCGGTGAACGCCCCAGCCGGTGAAACCTTCAACCCGCCTCCGGCGCCGCACGTCGGCGCCGGCTACCAGCGGCCGCCCGCATGGCCCGGCTACCAGCCACCGGCAGGCACCGGACCCAGCCGGTATTACTACTCCTGCCTGCGGCAAGCCCACGCGTACGGCAACGACCGAGCCAGCCTGACCTGCCAATACCTAGCCAATACCGTCCCTGGCAACTAACGCCGCCTGCTCACAGCTTCGCACTCGTTGCTGTCCGCACCGGCGCTTCGGCGACACAGCGCCGGATTGCGCTTGCGGGTCAGTGGCCCGCGAGGAAGGCCAGCAGGTCCAGGCGAGTAACCACGCCAACCGGTTTTCCATGGTCGAGCACCAGGGCACCGTCGGCCCCGGCGAGCGCTGTCATCGCGACGCTGACAGGTTCCCCAGCGCCGATGGTCGGCAGCGGCACCGACATGTGCTTCTCAACCCGGTCGGCGAGCTGCGCCTTGCCCGCGAACAGCGCCTCAAGCAGGTCGCGCTCGTTCACCGCGCCGGCAACCTCGGCGGCCATCACCGGCGGTTCGGCGCCGACCACCGGCATCTGCGAGACGCCGAACTCGCGCAGGATCGCCACCGCCTCCGCCACCGTCTCATTCGGGTGGGTGTGCACCAGGTCGGGCAGCCTGCCGTCCTTGCGCCGCAGCACATCTCCCACGTTTGCGTCGCTGTCCTCCGGCGGCAGGAAGCCGTAGGACGCCAGCCACTGATCGTTAAAGATCTTGCCGAGGTAGCCGCGGCCACCGTCCGGCAGCAACACCACGACAACGTCGTCGGCGGTCAGCCGCTTGGCCAGGTGCAGTGCCGCGGCCGCGGCCATCCCGCAGGAACCGCCGACAAGTAGCCCCTCCTCGCGTGCCAGCCTGCGGGTGATCTCGAAGGACTCCCTGTCCGATACCGCGATGACCTCGTCGCAGATCTCGCGGTCGTAGGTCTGCGGCCAGAAGTCCTCACCGACGCCCTCGACCAGATATGGCCTGCCGCTGCCTCCGGAGTACACCGAGCCCTCGGGGTCGGCGCCGATGATCAGCACCTTCCCACCGGAGACCTCCTTGAGGTACTTTCCGGTGCCCGAGATCGTGCCCCCGGTACCGACGCCGGCCACGAAATGGGTGATCCTGCCGTCGGTCTGCCGCCACAGCTCTGGGCCTGTGGATTCGTAGTGGCTAGCCGGATTGTTCGGGTTGGAGTACTGGTCCGGCTTCCAGGCGCCCGCGATCTCGGTGACGAGCCGGTCGGAGACGCTGTAATAGGAATCGGGGTGCTCCGGTGCGACCGCCGTCGGGCAGACGACCACCTCGGCGCCGTAGGCCTTGAGCACGTTGCGCTTGTCCTCCGACACCTTGTCCGGGCAGACGAACACGCACTTGTACCCCTTGCGCTGGGCCACCATCGCCAGGCCGACACCCGTGTTACCGGAAGTCGGCTCCACGATGGTGCCGCCAGCAAGGAGCTCGCCGGTTCGCTCGGCGGCCTCGATCATGCGCAGCGCGATCCGGTCCTTCACGCTGCCGCCGGGGTTGAGGTACTCCACCTTCGCCAGCACCAGCGGGGCCACCCCCTCGGCGACCTCGTTCAGCTTGACCAGCGGGGTGTTTCCCACCAGGTCCACGATGTGCTCGACGTACTCCACCAATGTTCCTCTCCAGCGCACGGCTCTCACCGAAAGGGTACGGGTGTGTCCTATCGCACTGCCGCCGGTCGGCCTACCCATCAGTACCCTCGGGCCATCGCTAGTACGACAAACCAAGGAGCGCTCCTGATGCCCGAGGCAGTGATTGTTTCCGCCGTCCGCTCACCGATAGGCAGGGCGGGCAAAGGGTCACTGGTCGATATCCGGCCGGATGACCTGACCGTCCAGATGGTGCGGGCCGCACTCGAGAAGGTGCCGGAGCTCGACCCGCGCGAGATCGAGGACCTGATGCTGGGTTGCGGGCTGCCCGGCGGGGAGTCCGGTTTCAATATGGCGAGGGCGGTCGCGGTGCAGCTTGGCTTCGACCACCTCCCGGGCACCACCATCACGCGTTACTGCTCGTCGAGCCTGCAGACCACCAGGATGGCGATGCACGCGATCAAGGCAGGCGAGGGCGATGTTTTCATCTCCGCGGGCGTGGAAACGGTTTCGCGCTTTGGCAAGGGGAGTTCGGACTCCTGGCCGGACACCCACAACCCGCTGTTCGCCGACGCGGAGGCACGCTCCGCGGCCGCGGCGGAGTCGGGCGCGGACTCCTGGCAGGATCCGCGCGAGACCGGCCTGGTACCGGACGTCTACATCGCGATGGGGCAGACCGCGGAGAATCTGGCATTGAGCAAGGACGTGTCCCGCGAGGATATGGACGCGTTCGGGGTGCGCAGCCAGAATCTGGCCGAGAAGGCGATCGCGGACGGCTTCTTCGCACGCGAGATCACACCCGTCAGGCTGCCGGACGGCACCGTGGTCGACGCCGACGACGGTCCCAGGGCCGGGGTCACGCTGGAGAAGGTCTCAGCACTCAAGCCGGTGTTCCGCCCCAACGGGAGGGTCACCGCAGGCAACTGCTGCCCGCTCAACGACGGCGCCGCGGCACTGGTGATCATGTCGGACGTGAAGGCCAAGGCGCTGGGTATCACGCCGCTGGCCCGTGTGGTGTCTACCGGGGTGACCGCGCTGTCGCCGGAGATCATGGGCTACGGCCCGGTCGAGGCGTCCAAGCAGGCGCTGGCCCGCGCCGAGTTGTCGATCGGTGACATCGACCTTGTCGAGATCAACGAGGCCTTCGCCGCTCAGGTCATCCCCTCCTACCGCGACTTGGGTATCGACATCGACCGGCTCAACGTTCAGGGCGGCGCCATCGCGCTCGGCCACCCGTTCGGCATGACAGGAGCAAGGATCACCAACACCCTGATCAACGGCCTACGTACCCGCGACAAGCAGTTTGGACTGGAAACGATGTGCGTCGGCGGTGGCCAGGGCATGGCCATGGTGCTGGAGCGTCTGAGCTGATCGGCACCTGTGGGCACTTTCCGGTGCTATAGCACCGGAA
>JBOHEL010000212.1:0-8197 GCA_050700995.1 Sciscionella sp.
AACAAGATGAGCAGCCTGAAGGCCGGGCGGATCCGCTACGGTGTGATGTGCTCCGCCGACGGGATGGTGTTCGACGACGGCACCGTGATGCGGTTGGCCGAGGACCATTTCCTGCTCACCACGACAACGGGCAATGCCGCACCGGTGCTGGAGTGGCTGGAGGAATGGCTGCAGACCGAATGGCCGCAGCTGCGGGTGTATCTGACATCGGTCACCGAACACTGGGCCACCGTCGCGCTGGTCGGCCCCCGCTCCCGGGAGGTGCTTTCCAGGGTCACCCGGGCCCTTGCCCTCGACGCCGACAGCTTCCCGTTCATGTCGCTGCGGGAGGCTGACGTCGCCGGGATACCGGCGCGCGTGTGCCGCATCAGCTTCTCCGGCGAACTCGCCTTCGAGATCAACGTGCCATGGTGGCACGGGTTGGAACTGTGGACGGCACTGTCGGATGCCGGCGCGGATCTGGGCATCACCCCGTATGGCACCGAGACCATGCACGTGCTGCGCGCGGAGAAGGGCTTCCCGGTCGTCGGCCAGGACACTGACGGCACGGTCACGCCACAGGACCTCGGCATGGACTGGGTGGTGTCGAAGAAGAAGGCAGATTTCATCGGCAAGCGATCCTTCGTCAGGCCCGACACCGCCCGCACCGACCGCAAGCACCTCGTCGGATTGTTGCCGGGTGATCCTGGCGTGCTACTGCCCGAAGGCTGTCAGCTGGTGGCCGACGCCCAGCTACCGCTGCCGCCGGTGCCGATGCTCGGCCACGTGACATCGAGCTACCGCAGCGCCGCGCTCGGCCGCACGTTCGCGCTGGCATTGGTGAAGAACGGGCGCAACCGCATGGGCGAGGAGATCCACGCGGTACTCGACGGCCGGGGGGTCCCAGTGACCATCACCGAAACCGTGTTCTACGACAAGGAAGGAGCCCGCCGTGACGGCTGAAACCACGCTCGCGACGCCCGTACGCCGGCGAACCGGCAGCCCGCTCGCTGGATACGTCGACCGCTTCGCAACGGTCTCTACCACCACCGGCGGCCGGGTCCGGATCGCCGAGCAGCCGATGCTTGCCCAGCTCACCCTGCGCGCCGATCCGAGCACCCGGCTGCACGACGTGCTCGGGGGCGCGCTGCCCGTGCCGGGCGTGGCGATAGGTGACACCTCGCCACGAACGCTCGGCATCGGCCCCGATGAGTGGCTCATCGTAGGAGCGCCCGGATCGCAGCAGTCGATCACTGAGGCACTGCGAGCGGGGCTCGCCGGTAGGGGCGCCGTGGTCGATGTCTCCGGGCAGCGCACCACGATCGCGCTCACCGGAGCGAAATCTCGGGATCTGCTCGCCAAGGGCTGCTCGATCGACATGCACCCCCGGGTGTTCCACGGCACCCGGTGTGCCCAGACCCAGCTGGCGCGTGCCCAAGTCATTATCGTCGGGCAGCCCGAGCGGCACGATTCGTTCTGGGTATTGGCGCGTTCCTCCTTCGCCCGGTACGTCGCTGACTGGATGCTGGATGCCGCCTGCGAGTACCGCCGCGCCTGCGAGGCCGGTGCGCGGTGAGTATCAGCGTGCTCGACCTGTTCACGATCGGTATCGGGCCATCCAGCTCCCATACCGTCGGCCCCATGCGCGCGGCGAACATGTTCGTCGCATCGCTGCGCGAGGAGGGAATGCTGACACGCACCGAGTCGTTGCAAGCGGAGCTGTTCGGGTCGCTTGGCGCGACCGGTCACGGCCACGGTAGTCCACAGGCAGTGTTGCTCGGTCTGCTCGGGGAGACGCCGGAACTCGTCGACCCTGATGCGGCGAGCAATACCCTCGCCGAGATCCGTGCGCGTCATCGGCTTCGCCTTGGCGGCGAGCACGAGATCCGGTTCGTTGAGGACGAGCATCTGACGATGCACCGCCGCAAGAGCCTGCCCGGCCACCCGAACGGGATGCGGTTCGCCGCCTACGACGAGCACGGCGACCAGCTCACCGTCCGCACCTACTACTCCGTTGGCGGGGGGTTCGTCATCGACGAGACCGCGAGCGGGACCGACCGGATCCAGCTCGATGATCGCCCACTGGCCTACCCGTTCGGCACCACCGCCGAGTTGCTCGCACATACCCGAGCGCAGGACGCCCCGATCAGCACGATCGCGCTTGCCAACGAGACCGCGTGGCGTCCCGAGGCGGCCACACGCACCGCGCTGCGCTCGATCTGGCAGGCCATGACGGATTGCGTGCGCAATGGCACTAACCGCACCGGCACCCTGCCTGGTGGGCTGAAAGTGCGACGCAGAGCGGCTGAGCTCGCACACTCGTTGCGGGAGAACAGCGACGACAGCGATCCACTGCGGGCCATGGAATGGGTGACGCTCTATGCCCTCGCCGTCAACGAGGAGAACGCTTCCGGCCGCCGCGTCGTCACCGCGCCCACCAACGGCGCCGCCGGAATCATCCCTGCCGTGCTGCACTATTACACGCGATTTGTCCCCGGCGCCTGCACGGACGGGGTGATCCGGTTCCTGCTCACGGCCGGGGCGATCGGCGCACTGTTCAAGCAAAACGCGTCCATTTCCGGCGCCGAGGTCGGCTGCCAGGGCGAGGTCGGATCGGCCTGCGCCATGGCCGCGGCCGGGCTCGCCGAACTGCTCGGCGGCACTCCGGAGCAGGTGGAGAATGCGGCGGAGATCGGCATCGAGCACAATCTCGGGCTGACCTGCGACCCGGTCGGCGGGCTCGTCCAGATCCCGTGCATCGAGCGCAACGCCGTGGCCGCCATCAACGCGATCGCTGCCGCACGCATGGCGCTGCGCGGCAACGGCAAGCATTACGTCTCACTCGACAAGGCCATCAAGACCATGCGTGAGACCGGCAACGATATGAAAACAAAGTACAAGGAAACCGCTCGCGGCGGCCTCGCGGTCAACGTCATCGAATGCTGAGAGGCGGAAACGGCATACCGGACAAGCGGTCTCACGGCAATGCCCGGGCCGCGCTTACCGCGCTTCGCCTTCCAACGTGGTCTGGACCCATTCGTGGAACTGTCCGATGTGGTGCTCGGCAGGCACAAGCACGCCGCCGCGCGAGTAGGCGCGCGAAGACATGGCGGGCTGGCAACGCTCGCAGGCGTCGAAGTCCTGCTGGTTGACCCGGTGGAACAGTTCCACCGAGCGCGAGATGTCTGCGCCGGTGGCCAACACATCCTCGGCGTAGAGCCAGTCACATTCCACTATGGTGCGGTCGACGGCCACCGGGAACATCCGGTGGAAGATCACGTGGTCGGGAACCAGGTTGATGAATACCGTCGGACGGACGGTGATGGCGTAATAGCGGCGATCCTGCTCCGCTCCGACCCCGGTGAGCTTGCCGAAGCCCTCGCTGCCGTCGACGGTGAAGCCGCCGACCTCGTCACCGAACGCCGCGCCGTGGCCCACGTAGTACTGGGCGGCATACCCGTCCGCGAACTCCGGGAGCACCTCGGTGAGCTCGGGATGGATGGTGGCGCAGTGGTAGCACTCCATGAAATTCTCGATGATCAGCTTCCAGTTCGCTTTGACGTCGTAGGCTATGCGCCGTCCGACACGTAGCTCCTCGATGCCATAGCCTGCGATGACCTCCGGATCCCCCATCCTTTCGGCGACTTGCGCCATGACGGTGTCGGCAAAGGACGGTGGCTGCTCGGCCAGGCAGATCCACGCATAGCCGAGCCACTCGGTAAGGTGCACCGGAGTCAGCCCGTAGGAAGTGCGGTCGATATCGGCCATCGACGTCAGGTTTGGCGCGGCTATCAGCCTGCCGTCAAGGCCGTAGGTCCACGCGTGGTACGGGCACTGCAGGGAGCGCGTCACCGAGCCGCTCTGTGCCACGCACAGCCGCGCTCCCCGGTGGCGGCACACGTTGAGGAAGCCTCGCAGCTTGCGGTCGCGGCCGCGCGTTATGAGCACACTCTCGCGACCGATTCCGACGGTCCGGTAATCGCCGGGCGCTGGCAGGTCCGCACACCTCACCGCGGCGGACCAGGTCGCCTCGAAGATCTTCTCCTGCTCGACCGCGAAGATCTCACCGCTGCTGTAGTAGTGACCGGCCAGTGTGGCGATCAGGCTGGTCGGGAGGTCGGTAGTGGTCATCCTGGCTACCTCTCGTTTCGCACCGCAATGATGAGCGCCGGTCGGGGCCGTGACGTTCGACGCCCGGTGCGGAGATCTCGTCGGCTGGGCGGTCAAGGCCGCGGGGTCAGTGTCGCCGCGCCGGCCTGTGTGGCCAGCTCCCGACGCCACCGGTTGAAGGGCTTGGAGTCGTTCATCGCCAGCACGGCCGAAGGTGTTCCGGCACGGCGGTACACGGCCACGAAGCGCCGCGCGGTGGTGTCGCCGTCAACCACTTCGACGTGGTCGCCAGGCCGGTAGTAGCCGGCGAACTGGATGCGAACGCCATATTGATCAGACCAGAAGTAGGGTACGCGGGCGGATACCGGAGGCTGGTAGTCGCGGCCTAGCAACGTGGCCACCGCGACCGTGGGCCGCTGCAGCGCGTTGGTCCAGTGCTCGACCCGCCGTAGCTCACCGGTGCCGGGATGTCGTGAAATAGCGCAGTCGCCGACGGCGACCACCCCGGGAATCGTGGTGGCGCAACGGGAGTCGGTGAGCACACCGCCGTCTACTGTGAGGCCGGAGTACGCGAGCCAGTCCGTAGCGGGGACCGCCCCGATGCCGACTACCACGACGTCGGCCGGCAGTTCGCGACCATCGCCAAACCGCACTGCGGTCACCCTGCCCGCGCCGGCGAGGCGGGCATTGCCCGCGCTGGTGATGAGTTTTACCCCATGCTCGGCGTGCAGGCTCGCACAGACCGCACCCATGTCTGTGCCCAGCGGTCCCGCCAGCGGTGCGGACAACGCCTCGACGATTGTGACCTCGACCCCGAGGGCGCTGGCGGTAGCCGCCACCTCCGCCCCGATGAAGCCTGCACCGATCACCACCAGCCGCGCGCCCGGCGACAGCGCGGAGCGCAGTGCGACGGCGTCCTCGACGGTGCGCAGGGTATGGACACCGCGCATGCGGGGCCCTGGCAGCTTCCGCGGGCGGGCGCCGGTGGCGATCACCACGCCGTCGGAAACCAGCCGTTGCCCGGAGTCAAGCACCACTGCGGTACCCGAGGTATCAAGCTGGACGGCCGAGCGTCCCAGCATCCACCGCACGTCGAGCGCATCGTCGTCGGGTGTTCGCAGCGCGAGGTCGGCGCTCGACACGGTGGCGGCAAGGAATTCCTTCGACAGCGGTGGCCGGTCGTAGGGATGGTGCCACTCGTCACCGACTACGAGGATGCGGCCCTCGTAGCCCTGTTCGCGCAGTGCCCGCGCCGCCGACAGACCGGCAAGCGAGGCCCCGACCACGGTGACCGTGTGCATCACGCGACCTTGCTGGCCAACTCGACGCCTGCGGCGGGTGCACCGGCGTCCACAGGGGCACCGACGCGCTCCCAGCTCGGCTGCACGTACACCATACCGTCGAATATCAATACCTCATGGGTGCGCACCGGCCGCTTCGCAGGCGGCCCGTTGACGTGCCCGGTGCGCAGATCGAAGCAGGCCGCGTGCAGCGGGCACTCCACCGCGCAGCCTTCGACCCAGCCGTCGGCGAGCGACGCGTCCTGATGGGTGCACGTGTCGTCGATCGCGTACAGCGTGCCGTTCACGTTGAACACCGCGATAGGGGTGATGCCATCGACCCGTACCGCCTCCCCGTCCGGAATGTCTTCCAGGGAACCGACTGTAATCACGACCTGGATCCTCCTGTTGCGTATAGCGGAACTGAGATCCCTATACGCAACAGCATGCCCTTGTGCCTGGGGTCGCGTCAACGGGGTACGGGAGATTTGTTTCTCATGGCGAGTAGAGTTGCGGTATGAGCAACACACGATCGCACGAGCAAGCGGCAGGAGAGGGTCCAATCACGCCGGTCCAGTCGGTGCACCGGGCGCTGAGCATCCTGGATATTCTTGCGCGGCAAGGCGAACTAGGCGTCACCGACATCGCGGTCGAGCTCGGGGTGCACAAGTCCACCGCGTCCCGGCTCGTCGCCGCGCTGGAACACCACCGCCTCGTGGAGCAGCTCGGCGAGCGCGGCAAGTACCGGCTCGGATTCGGCATCGTACGGCTTGCCGGAGCGACCACCGCTCGTCTGAGCCTGACAAGGGAAAGCCGACCGGTGTGCAGGCGGCTGGCCGCCGAGCTCAACGAGACCGTGAACGTGGCCGTGCTCGACATCGACGCTGCTATGAACATCACCCAGGAGCAGGGCAGCGCCGCGATAACCGCGCAGAACTGGGTCGGACAGCGCACACCGCCCTACGCGACCTCCAGCGGCAAGGTGCTGCTTGCATGGGCAAGCGAGACCGACCTCATCCCGGTTGTCGAGGTCGGCATGGTCAAGCACACCGCGCGCACCATCACCGGCAAGCGGGCACTGCACAAGGAGTTCGCACAGATCCGTGAGCGGGGCTGGGCATGCACCACCGAGGAGTTCGAGGCCGGGCTCAACGCGGTGGCCGCGCCGATTCGCGATGCCGACGGCATGGTGGTGGCCGCGCTCAGCGTCTCAGGACCGTCCTATCGCATGACAGCGGAGACCTTTCCGGAGACCGCCAAGGCGCTGCGGGTCGGGGCCGAGGAGATCAGCTCCCAGCTCGGCTACTTCCCCCCGGCGTGAGCGACGGCACAGACCCGGATCAAACCCCACGGGACACGCCCTAGGCTGCGCTGGATGGAGCGTCGCCAGTTGGAGTACTTCCTCGCGGTAGTCGAACACGCCGGGTTCACGAACGCGGCGCGGGTGTTGCAGGTCGCGCAGCCGTCGCTGTCTCACGCCATCGCGGCGCTGGAGGCCGACGTCGGAGGGCTGTTGTTCCACCGACTGCCGCATGGCGCGGCGCTGACGGCGGCCGGTGTGGCGCTGGTGGAACCTGCCCGCCAGGTCACTCGCGATCTCGTCACGGCCACCGCATCGGTGCGGGAGGTGCTGGGGCTTTCGGGTGGCAGGCTGGACATCGTGGCGCAGACGATGCTCGCGGTCGACCCGCTGGCCGCCATGCTCGGGCAGTTCTTGAGTAGGCATCCGAAGGTGGCATTGCGGGTGAGCGATCCGGAACGGGGCTCGGACGTTGATCGCATCGTCCGCACCGGACAGTGCGAACTGGGGCTGGTCAGCTCCTCGGCGCCTGCCAGCGAACTGGACGGCGTCGATCTCGCCGAGCAGGAGCTACGCTTGGTCTTCCCGCCAGAGCGATCCCCCCGCCCGCTACGAGCGGTGTCGCTGCAAGAACTCGCGAAGCTCTCGTTCGTAGCGACGCCGGAGGGCACGGCCGCCCGCGACATCCTGGAGGACACGGTGCGCAAGCTGGGCGCGAGACCAACCGTCGCGGTGGAAACCGCGCACCGGGCGATGATCGTGCCGCTCGTGCTGACAGGCGCCGGGGTGTCGCTGCTGCCGACGTCGATGGCCGAGGACGCCGAGGCCAAGGGCGCGTCGGTGCGATCGACCAGACCCGCGTTGCGCTACCAGGGGAGGTTGGTGTGGCGCAGCGGGCCGCTCTCGCCCGCCGCACGCAGTTTCGTCGCCATGACGCGCGCGCAATTCGCGGCCGAGAACCCTCATCTGTGAAATCGGCTTTGCCATAGATAATCTGAATGGTGTGTATCCATATCTGGTCTCGGCCCGATCGCCTGAGACGTTGTTCCGGACGCGCCCCCGTGCCACCCTGATACGAACACACCGTGATACGACACACACGGAGCACCGCCACCCGCAGAGATCGGGCCTCCGTGTGCTGGATGACGGGTTGGCGTGCCTCGGCCCGCGAATCGGAGGTGTGTTTGACAGCCGCTCGCGGCCGTTGTCGACCTGAGAAATAGGAGATATTGTGGCGCATTCTCATGATTCACCAGGGCATTCTCATGGTCACGCGCATTTCTGCGGCATCGATCATCACAGTGGCCAGTACACCGCGCGGCAGCGGTCGGACCTCGATTTGGTGCTGGCGTTCAACCGGCGTCTGGCGACCGCGATCGAGGAGTGCCGCGACGTTTCCGCGGTGGAGAAGCTGCTCGACCCCGACCCGCTGCGCTACATGTGGGTCGACGAGGGCGGGGGGCGGCTCGCCGAGTTCTTGCGGTGCGGCGATGAGGCTCTCGCCGCGGCCCAGCCGCTGCCGGGGCAG
>JBOHEL010000213.1:0-8191 GCA_050700995.1 Sciscionella sp.
TCTCGTAGTGGCCGGTGTAGCCGCCTTCTGGGACCTGGGCATACTGGATGGGGCCGTTACCGCCGTTGAACTCGTGCAGCCGCCGCAGGGCGTTGTTGTAGTCGGCCAGCTTCTGTTTGATCACCTCAGCGCTATCGCCGGGTTGCACACCGCCACCGGTGGCCACGATGTGATCGAAGTACTTGAGCTGCTCCGGCGTCATCCCACCGCCGGGCCCACCGATCCGCAACATCCGTCCAACCCCCTCCGCCACCCGACACAGTGCCAATCACAGGGTAGCGGGTCGGACACAGCCTGTCCGCCGATCCGGCAAGGTCGTCAACCGGCCCGATCAGACACCCAGATCGTCGAACTCCCCAGCCTTGACACCCTCGATCCAGGCGTCCATCTCCGCGCGAGTGAAGAACACCGTTCCCGCACTCGGCCGCTTGCTGTTGCGCACCCCGATCCGCCCATCCGCCAACAACGCCGACTCCACACAGTCCCCGCCGCCGGTGCCACCACCACCCGAGAAGCTGCTTTTACGCCAGGTCGCACTCGCCAGCTCGTCGTGGGTCATGCAGCGCCATCCTCACCGTCACTCGTATTCCCGGCGCGGCCGCGAGGATCACCTTCACCGAGTCGGCCTGTGCCAACGCCTGCTCGGTGAGCGAGCCGAAGCGAAGCGTGTACGTACGCACCAGCTCCCGATCTTCGATGTAGACCGCGCGGCCCGGCCCCTCGGAGTATCCCACGTCAGGAATGGGCTCCGGAAGGGTCAAGATCGAGAATGGTCCCTCCAGCGCCGGGCTCGCCCCTGCCGACTTGGGCAGCACCTGCACGGTGATATGCGCGACTTCGCTCGATTCCACCAGGCGGCGTAACTGGTTGCGCATGACGGTGGCCGAACCCACCGGCCGTTCGAGCAAGCCAGCGTCGAGGATCACGTGTAGCTGTGCGGGTGTGGTACGAGCGAGGATTCGCTGGCGAGTCATACGGGCGGAAACGCGCCGCTCGACCTCGTCCCAAGTCAATCCGGGATTGATGCCCGCGATCAGCGCTCGGGCGTAGTCCGCAGTCTGCAGCAGGCCAGGTACTAGCAAAGTCTCGAACTGGCGGCCTGCGTGCCTTCCGCGTCGGTGCCCGCATCACCCCCCGACTGGTCTGGCATGACCCTGCCGCAAGCTCTGGCCGAGATAACCCTGGCAGCACTTGGCAAGCAACTCCCGATCATCACCACACCCGGCACGCCCGCCTACTCGACCCTGCTCACCCGACCTCACACCACCGATCTCGGCACGCTGCCCGACACCTGTGCTCGACTCGGCATCGGCCTCGCCTACGGCGGCCAGCACGGCAAGCCCAGCGACTACGTGATCAACCTCCCGCCGAGCCGCCACCGGCGCGGCACCACACCGCAACGCTGGCTGCAGCCACCGATCACCCCGCTACCCCCATTCGACGCCGTGACAACGGCGCTGCTCGCAGCACTGGTCGCGACGAACGGCAGGGGTTGGGGGGTCTTGAAGACACCCAAACCCTCACAACATGGGGACGGGACGTTCTAGCAGCCAGGCCGCCCAGAACTCGTCTAGGGGGGCCTTGCTGTAGCTGCGGGACAGGGCGATGAAATCCTCTGAGGCGACTGTGGCGTGCCGGTAGCTCGTGGCGAATTCACGCAGCGCGGCGAAGAACGCGTCGTCGCCGAGCCGCGCCCGCAGCGCGTGCAGCAGCAGCGCACCCCGCTCACCGATCCTGTCGTCGGCCGTCCGGCCAGGATCGGCCAGCACTAGATCCGCTGGCAGCGCAGCCAGTTGACGCTGGGCACGGGCGGCGAGCGCACCCATCGGGGTACTGCCCGACCGCTCCGACCACAGCCATTCGGCATAGCGCGCTACCCCGTCGGCAAGCCAGGCATGGCGGGGTGCCGCGAGCGTCAGGCTGGCCCCGAACCACTGCCGAACCAGCGCGTTCATCACGAACCGCTCGCACTCCCGCCGCCCGCTGACCAGGTCGGAACTGAATGTCGCCACCTCCTGCGCGACAACCGGCCCGTTCAAGCCCACCGGCGCGACCACCACGGTGTGGCGGGCGAAAGGGTACGGGCCGAAATACTCCTCGCAAGCGGCCATCATCGCCTCATACCGTGCGAAGTCCCTGAGAAAGCCGGACTTGCATTCCGCGGGCAGCAGCGCGCGCCCCTCTGCACGGCCTGCCAGCGGCAGGGTCTCGTACCGTCCTATTTGGATCGTCGTCATAGCTGGGGCCGCGGGCTCGACGCTCTGGTACACCCACCTCCCCTCGCCGAGGACTCCCGCGGATTCCACCAACTCCCCGCAGGCGACCACGGTATAAGCCGGGTCCACGGTCAGCGCGAGGCGGTAGGTGGCCTTCGCGTCGGGAACGTCGAGACACGGCAGCCAGGTCGCCGCGCCGCCGGGCCCGCTTACGACCACTACGCAATCGCCGTGGCCGTGCCAGCCAACTGGCCCAGCGGTACCGCTCATGGGTCGCGGCTTACCCGTGTAGTGCACGTCGACGGTGAATTCCTCGGCAGCGGCCAGTGCCCGCAGCGGTCGCACGTTCAGCCGGTTCTTCCGCCTGCCGAAGCGCCCACCGCCCGGGACGTTCAATGCCAGCTTAACCACTCGCAGCCCTGACAGGTCGAGGCTGAAGCGCACCAACTCCTTGGTAGCTACGCAGCGCAGCCTCACCCGACCGGAGAGCCGGTTGGAGGGCACCCGGTAGTCCAGGTCCACGTCGTAGTGGGTGACGCGGTAACCACGATCGGCGCCGACGGCCGTGGTTGCGGTATCCATGGTGATCGTGATCCAGTCGTGGAACGGCGGGGCTGCGCACTCCCTGCTCCGGTGAGCGCTCCCCCGCCTCCGGACCGGCCAAGATCATATTGGTAGCGACGCCAGCCGCTCACAGGTGGTCAGGCTTTCTCCAGGAACGCCGCACGCTCGGTGTCGAGAACCTCGGCAAGCATGGCGGCGAGGCCGGGATGCGCTGCCAGATCGGGATCATCGGCGACGATCCGCAGCGCCTCGTCCCGCACCACCGCTATCAGATCCTCATCCCGCAGCAGCGACAACAGCTTGAGAGCCGACTTCTTGCCGGACTGCGAGGCGCCGAGGATGTCGCCCTCCCGCCTCAGTTCAAGGTCCGCTCGCGCCAGCTCGAATCCATCCACAGTGGACGCTACGACGGCGAGCCGCTCCCTTGTCGTGGTGCCTGCCGGTACCTCGGTCGTCAGCAGACAGACCCCGGGGGCACTGCCACGGCCGACGCGACCGCGAAGCTGATGAAGCTGGCTGATCCCGAACCGATCGGCATCCATGATCACCATCGCGGTCGCGTTCGGCACGTTCACTCCGACCTCCACCACGGTGGTAGCGACCAGCACATCCAACTCGCCCGCGGTGAACGCCCGCATCGTCGCGTCCTTCTCGTCAGCGGGCAGCCTGCCGTGCAGCACACCGACCCGCAGCCCCGACAACGCGCCATTGGATAGTTCCGCCGCCACCTCGACTACCGCCAGCGGCGGGCGCCTGCCGTCCTCGGTCGCCGCCGCCGGCTCATCACCGATCCTCGGGCACACCACGTACGCCTGGTGCCCCGACTCGACCTCCTCACGGATACGCTGCCAGGCACGGTCCAACCACGCAGGCTTCTCCGCCACCGGTACGACCGACGTCGAGATCGGTGACCGACCAGCGGGCAACTCCCGCAATGAGGACACCTCAAGGTCGCCGTATACGGTCATCGCGACGGTGCGAGGGATCGGGGTCGCCGTCATCACCAGCACATGGGGGCTGATGTCACCGCCGCGCGCCCGTAACGCGTCCCGCTGCTCGACACCGAAGCGATGCTGCTCGTCAACCACCACGAACCCCAGGTCAGCGAAACGGACATGCTCCTGGATCAGTGCGTGCGTGCCGATCACGATCCCGGCGGCACCACTCACGGCGTCCAGCAGCGCCTGCTTACGCGCGGCGGCCGGCAGCGAACCGGTCAACAACGTCAGCCTGGTGGCCTGCTCGGCACCCCCCAGCTCACCGGCCCGCCCCAAGTCGCCGAGCAGTTCGGAAAGCGAGCGGAAGTGCTGCGCGGCTAGTACCTCGGTGGGAGCGAGCAACGCCGCCTGCCTCCCGGCATCCACCACCTGCAACATCGCGCGCAGCGCGACGATCGTCTTGCCGCTACCGACCTCGCCCTGCAGCAGCCGGTTCATCGGATGCGGGCGCGCCAGATCGTGAGCGACCGCCGCGGCGACCTCCAGCTGCCCCTCGGTCAGCTCGAACGGTAGCCGCCCGCCGAACGCCTCGGCGATACCACCGGAACGGACCTGACAGACCGGAGCCGGGATCGCACCGGTTGCATGACGACGCTGTGCCAGCGTCAACTGGACGGCCAGCGCCTCGTCCCATTTCAGACGCCGGCGGGCGGCGGCCAGCGTGTCCTGGCTCTGCGGCCGGTGGATGCCGCGCAACGCCTGCTCCAGCGTGATCAGGCCGTGTCGCGACCGCAGTGCCTCGGGCAGCGGATCGTCGCCAGGGTCCCAGGTGTCGAGTACCTGGCGCACGCACCGGGCGACGGTCCAGGTCGGCAGCCCCTGTGCGGCAGGGTAGACCGGGATGATCGAGCCGAGAAAACCATCCACTGTGGACAGATCCTCGTCGTCCGCCAGCAACTGGTACTCCGGATGTGTCAGCTGCAGGTTCTGGTTGAAGACCGTCACCTTCCCCGCGAACAGCGCCTGGGTGCCAGGAATCAGCTTGTCCGCCTGCCATTTCTGGTTGAAAAATGCCAGCTCAAGCCGACTGTGACCATCGGTGATCTTCACCTGGACGATCGAGCCTCTGCGCGCTCGCATCGACCGGACATTCACCGTCTCGACCCTGGCGAGCACCGTCACATGCTCGCCGAGTTCAAGGCTCGCGATCTCCGTCAGCTCGCCATGCTGCTGGTAGCGGCGAGGATAGTGGCGCAACAGGTCGCCCGCGGTGTGCAGGTCCAGCGCGGTGGCGAGGGCCTTGGCGGTCTTCGCCCCGAGTAACCGGTCCAGCTTGTCATCCAGCGCAGTCATCGTCCCTGATCCAGCTCGCAGGTGTACGTCCGCGACCTTATCGAGTGGCACCGACACCCTCGCGCACCCGCTACTCCACGCCGATGAGCAGCACAGCGTCCCGGCGCCCCGAGCGGTAGCAGGCCAGGTCCACCTCGGGGTGCTCGTCACCAACGTGCGAGCGCAGCTCCTCCCGCCAACCCTCTGGCGCATCCCTGCCGAGCAGGACCGTCACCAGCTCGCCGCCGACCGCGAGCATCCGATCCAGCAACGCACGGGCGTGCTCCACTTCCGGCGGCCCCGGCTCGATGGACACCACCTCCTCGTCGACCATGCCGAGCACATCACCCCGGCGGCAGCGCCCCACCCAGGTCAGCGCGTCCTCCTCGGCCACAGCCAGCACACCCCAGCGGGTCGCGGCGGCCGCCTCCGCCATCGCCACGTCGTCATCCACCGCGCGGCGGGCGGGGTCGTGCACGGCCAGCGCGGCCAGCCCCTGCACCGGCGACATGGTGGGCACCACAACGGCGTCCCTGCCTGAGTCTGCGACCGCGGCGACCGCCCGCGCGGCGACCTCCGCAAACTCCGGTTCGGTTGCAAGCACGGTCACCGAGGCGGCACCGGTGGCGGTGATAGCTCGCAGTACCGCATCATCGGCAGGTACGCCTGCCTCGCCTGCGGCCAGCGCGGCCGCGCCCTCCGCCGTGAAGAGCTCCGCCAACTCGGCGCCCCGCACCAACACGAGGACCGCCCGCCGTGCCGGGAATGCCGGGCGCGGCTG
Organism: Sciscionella sp.; assembly: GCA_050700995.1. Lineage (GTDB taxonomy): Bacteria > Actinomycetota > Actinomycetes > Mycobacteriales > Pseudonocardiaceae > JBOHEL01. The sequence goes on from JBOHEL010000213.1 coordinate 5,832, forward strand.
ATGATCGGCGAACCTGGCGACCGTGATCCGGTGCGGCCTGCCCGCTTCGATCCCGGCTTCGATCGCCGCACCGATGTCATCACAGTGCACATGAACGGTCCACCGCTGCCCGCCGTCACCCACCACTGACACGCAGTCGCCGATACCGCGGAGCGTGGTACGCAGCTCCTCGGCCCGCTGCTCCGCGGCATCGGCGAGCCGATACATCACCTCGTAGTCGTAGCCACCAGAACCGGCTCCCGGCATCCTCCCCGGCCGCCTGGCCGTGGCTGTGACCAGCAGTGCGGCACCCCGACCGGTGCGGCCGGCCACCACGGCGGCCAGCTCGTCCAACAACAGCACCAGCCCCTGCGCCCCGGCGTCGACAACCCCAGCGCTCGCCAGCACCGCGAGCTGCCCTGTGGTCGCGGCCAGTGCGTCCTCGGCGGCCGCGAGCATTGCCGCCATGAACGGCATCAGATCGGTGCCGCGCCCTTCGACGGCCGCCGCCGCGCGCAACACGGTCAGCATCGTGCCCTCGACCGGATCGGTCATCGCCGCCGCGGCCAACCGTGCCGCGGCCGCCAGTGCCTGCCGCAACTCGATCGGGCCGGCAGCGTCGAGCCCGGCGAGCTCGTCGGCGAAGCCGCGAAGCACCTGCGACAGCAGCACCCCGGAATTTCCCCGTGCCCCCGCCAGCGCCCCGGTCGCCAGCGGGCGCAATACCCCGGTGAGACCGCCTGCTGACTCACCGGTGAGGTTCGCCACCGCCGCATCCATGGTGTGCATGAGATTTGTGCCGGTGTCGGTATCGGCTACCGGGAACACGTTGATGGCGTCGATCGCTTCGTGATGGGCGCGTAACGTACGCAGCGACGCCTCGGCCCACTTGCGGGCAGCCACGGCGTCGAACGCGGAAAGCACGGCGTCGGTCTCGCTTCCCACGTACCTCTCCAATCCGGGCCTGCCGCTTGCGTCACGGTCAGGGTAGAACCCGGTTTCCGGCCGCTGCAGGCCACCGGTTATTCTGTTCGCGATGCCCGGCTGGCCCGGGTTGTTGTCTGTCCGCCCAGCTCGGGCGTGACCACCTGAGATGCGTGAAGGAGTGGCTGCCGTGGCTGCCGTCTGCGACGTCTGTGGCAAGGGGCCGGGCTTCGGCAAGTCGGTCTCACACTCGCACCGGAAGACGAACCGGCGCTGGAACCCCAACATCCAGACCGTGCACGCACGGATCGGGCTGTCCCAGCGTAAGCGTCTCAACGTGTGCACCTCGTGCCTGAAAGCCGGCAAGGTCGTTCGCGGCTAAATCCCCTAGCTATACGGATGCCCGGGTGGTGAGCAACCACCCGGGCATCCGTCATATCAGCCGGTTCACGATGAGCTGAGCAGCTCGCGGGAGCGTGGTGGCAGCAGTTTCTCAAGCCCGTAGGGCTCAAGGTGTGTGGCGAACACCTCGTCGAACGCCTTGCGCACACTTACCGTGTCCCAACGCTCCCGCTCCAGCACCGGCTGCTTGACATAGGGCTGGCCGACGACGTGCAGCGCAGGGCCGTTGCAACGGACGAGCTGGCCGGTGATCCCCTCAGCGGCGTCGGAAAGCAGGTACACCACCAGCGGCGCGACCTTCGCAGGCGTGCGGCTCGGCGGGATAGCGCTCAGCGACCGCTCGGACTTCCACACCATCCTGGTGTGCGCTACCGGGCACACCGCGTTGACCCTGATCCCCTCGGCCTCCGCGTCAAGTGCCCAGGAATAGGTCAGCGAGGCGAGGGCACCCTTGCTCGCGGCGTAAGCCCCCAGCTTGCGCTGACCGAACGACGCACCGGATGAGATGTTCACGATCGCGCCGTGCCGCTGCCTGCGCATCACACGCATCGCGGAGATCCCGGTGTACATGGTGCCGAGCAGGTTGACCTCGATCAGTTCACGGATTCGCGCGACATCGTCATCCCAGGGCAGCGACTCGTAGTTCAGGCCGGCATTGTTCACCAGGCCGTCGATCGCACCGAACTCCTCGACGCAGCACCGGACAATAAGCTCCGCCTGCTCGGGGTCGGCGACCGAAAGCGTGTTGGCGATCGCTTTGCCGCCATGCTCGGAGATGTTGAGCGCCACCGACTCCGCAGCGTCGCCGTCGATATCGTTGACCACGACGGCGGCACCAGAATGCGCCGCGAGCACCGCATACGCCTCGCCAAGCCCCCTGCCCGCACCCGTCACCACAACTGCCTTGCCGTGCAGCATCGCCACATCCGTCGTCTCGTCGCCGGGGCATCCGTTCACACCCCAAGACTCGTCCTTCCCACACGAACCTCGCCGAGCTACGCGACGAACAGTCGGCACGGTGCGACGAACGACGGCGAATGACATGCCGGGCTATG